>NZ_JBGUBC010000010.1:0-120764 GCF_041821145.1 Halopenitus sp. H-Gu1
GTATAGTATGTAGGGAAGCAACTACTCAATAAGAAGAGTAAGGAAGAGTAATAGACTAATTAGAAGTAACCCTGTTGAGGTATGTTTCCTTGGCTTCCTGCCTTCGTTCTTCAAGGAACTCATTTCTAACATCGATTGAATTGAGCGCCCCCATAGCCTCAAATATCTCATAATCTTTGGCGGAATCTTGATTGTAACTGTAGTAGACCTTCCGACCTTCCCGATGATAGTCTACTACATCATACGCCTCAAGGAACTCAAGAGCCTTCTCAGTCTGTCGCTTTTCTCTTATAGAGAACTCAATAATATCCGACTTGGAGAGTTTCACCGTCTCATCATCGGAAATGACGGTACTATCGTAGAAATCAACTATCGTATCGTGAATGAAATGCACCAACTCCTTCCCCGGCCAACTACCCTTGAAGGCCACTCCATCACGGAAATCATAGTGAGCATCAGGCGGCAGGAACTCAGTTTTACTTTCCCCGTTTGAATCGCTAATAGGGGTATTATACGTTGGATTCTTGGGCGCTACACTTTCAGAATCCGAAAAACTCTTCTTTATTGCGTTATAATCTTTGTTTGTCATCGATGAGTTGGTGACACCTGCATTGTGGACAGGGAATTGGCGACGTGGGAAATCGCCTGTCTCATTCCCTCAGTTTGTTACGTTGGTTAGTTGTGTCTGAGTAATCCTATTCCGCACTCCCATTTAAAATTGAGCAAAATGGAAGGCGAATAAGTTTATAAAATCATAAAATACTGTTAGACAGACTCGATAATAGGGATATTATCGGCTCAAATTTTGAGGATTGTTCAGCAATGCTTGAAGGCTTTAAGTCGGGTTGTAACCAATTGAAAAACGACCAATGGAGAACCACAGCACGATTACGATTCCGACAGAACTCAAGACGGATTTAGAAAAGGAGAAGGGAGAATACGAAACGTGGCCCGCGTTCCTTCACTCGCGGATTGTTGAGGGGGCCAACCGATGAGCGGAGTTCCTGAGGCTACCTTACGGGAAGCGTTTGAGACGGTTCTTCCGGCAGACCGTGAGGATATGAGTGAAGAGGAAATGGCAGTTCATCTCGCTGAGAATATTGGGACGCTTCAGGATTATCTCTCCGAGCGAGGATTTGAGTTGGATAAGTCCGATGAGGCTTCTCCCCGTGATATGCTAAAGTCGTTCTACGGGGCAGATAGCGAGAATACATCCTACTTTGACCCTGAGACTGTGAACGCCGTAGAGAGCAAGTTTGAGACTCCCGATGACGTAGAAGCCGATGAAGGTTCTCCCCCGCTCTCCGTTCACTATGGCAAGTCGGTGGATACTCCCGCTTCATCGAACCGTGGCGATTCTTACCACGAATCGGGGTAGCCAATGGGGAGTGATGAGAGTGAGCCGGTCGCCAAGGTCGTAGCCGTCTACCACGACAACGGACTCACCGCTGATGACCAATTGCTGAAGCGGTCGGAAACTACGATTGAGGCTCCATCAGGTGTGTTGTATCGCTTCCGCCCGGATGGGGATGAGCGAGTGTCTGAGCCTATTGAGATTGAATCTAAGGAAGACGCCCGGTGGTTCGATGGGTTCGCGGAGTTCAAAGTGATGAGAACAAATCCCCGGTGGTCTGTTTGAGCCGTCCGATTCGCCAACAGTCAATACAGGGAGCCTCAGCCGCTACTCAGGGGGAAGAATACGCGGCTAAGGGCCACAACTCCCTTGGCCTGTTCGTAGTGGCTCAGGGTCTTGATAAAGCCGGTGGGGACGTGTTTACCGTCCGTCTTGAGGTTGAAGGCCCTCAGGGTGAATGGAGTCCCATCTACGATGATAGCGGTACTGTCATCGGGGAACTCACCGGGAGTGAAGCAGTAGATGTTGACTCCGATGGAAGCACCTACAACGCTTTCACAGCCGTTCACGGAGTCCCTGCCCCATCCATCCGAGCGAACCTTACAGACTACACAGACGGCGGCTCAGGGTTCACAGTAGACGCCTACGTATTGGGAGCGGGTAACGCCGGAACGGGAAGCGCCTATCTCTCCGGCTCAGTCTGAATCTCTCTCGCTCACAATGACCGGAGAACAGAACCTCAATGACGTGAGCGTTCGATTCGATTAAAACCTGAATCTATTTGTTATGCTCAACGTGGAGCGAACCATCACCTTGCATAAATCCGTGTTCATTCTCCATTTCCCAACGCCGCCTTTCATACCGGTATTGAATCCAATCATCTTCCTGCCCAACCCGCTCAAATCCTTGTTTCTCAAATAACTTCTGAGAAGCGGTATTGTCAACGTGTATCTCTGCGCTAAATTCCCCATAGCGTCCTTGAAGGGCCTTTTCTAAGGCTTCCGAAGCAATACCCTTCCCCCATAGATGCTTTTCTCCAATGTATATTCCAACGTCCCCATCAGCGGCCAAGGAGACTACCCCGGCAGGGGTACTCGGATATTCAATTATCAAATCCGTCCTATCATCCGGTCGGGATTGGAACCAATCAACGTGGTCGTGCCAATCTAACGGTTCATCCTGATTTCGGAACCATTGGTAGATATCGGGGTCATTTCTCCATTGAAACATCCGGTCAATATCTTGTCTATTAGCCGGGCGTAGCGATACTGAACGTTCCATACCATCTTCATTCTTAGCCGTGTTATTGATTGTTTCCACAAATCAGCCTTTTCAGTTCTAACGGCTATTCACCATCTTGTCGGAAGGCCAATATACTCAATTTGTCAATATCTGATTTGCCCCAAATCGCTATACGGCAGTTGATTTTCGGCAGTTCCCTACCTTTGCGTAGAGATGAACCCCCAATTTCACCGCTCAGACCGCCGATTTGAGTATAGTAAGTATATAGATTCAGGCTGTCTTGACGGGAAAGACGCCGTCGCGGCCGCCGGCGAAAAGCAGGACGCAGTCGGCCGTCTTCGGCCCAACACCGTCGATCGAGAGCAGCGTCTCACGAACCGTCCCGGGGTCCCCCGCAGCGACGAACGCGTCGAAGTCACCCGTCGAGCCGAACTCCGTGAGGACACACGCGGCAGCTTCCGTGAGAACCTTCGACTTCCGGTTGTAGAGCCCAGCAGCGGCGATCGTCTCGGCCAGCTCGTCACGGTCGGCCGACGCGAGGGTCTCGGCCAGTTCCTCGGCGGGACCGTACCGATTCATCAGGGAGTCGTGGGCGGGCTGGCTCGCGACGTCCGAGGTGTTCTGTGAGAGGATCGTCCGGACGAGACATTCGAATCCGTCCCGGCCGCCGTAGGCCGTCTGCCAGTACAACTCGCCGAGTTTATCGACGATCGCCTCCGTGCGGCAGCTCCCGTCACCGGGTTCGAAGGATGCCGACTGAGCGCCGCCCGCGGCACCGCCGCTTATGTTTTCGTCGGGTTCCTCACTCATTGCGGGATCGTTCGCCGTCCCGACCAAAAGGGGTTCGCGTCCCGCTTACGACTTGACGGCAAGACGCAGCGTACACTCGGCGCCTTCGGCGAGTGCCGCGACGAGGTCCCGATTGAGGTCGGCGGCGGCTGCGTCGGCCTCCACCATGATCGTCCGGTCGTCGACGTACGTGCTCGTGCGACCGACGGCGGAGCGGTCGTCGTCGAAGGTGAGATCGGGATGGCCTGAGCCGACGATCGTCTCCTCGTGGGTCCGATCATCGTCCTCGACGATGAGCGTCGCCGTGATGGTCGCCTCGTGGCTGCGACAGGCCCGCTTGAACGCCGGATCGAACTCCTGGGGAGTCGTCGTGGCCTCGATCGCGAGGATGCAGTCGCCGGCAGGCGTGAGCCAGTCGTCGCTCGTCACCTCGAACGTGCTCGTGTGCTCGGCCCGGACGTGTTCGTGGCCGTGCGCGTTGATCGTCTCCACGAGATCGGTCATACCGTCGTGTCCGAGACGACTCCCGAAAGTGGTTCGGATCCAGCCATCGGCAATTCGACTCGTCGAGCGATCCAACGTCAAACCGCTGACCGAATCGGATCGCGGAACGTGTCGCCCCGACAATGTGATAGCTGACCATGGGTATCCGTGTCATTTATAACAGGAGGAAATTCAGTCGAGACCGTCGAAACGCCAGATACGAGCAGTATGGTACCCATTTTCACACTCTCTATCACCGAAGTATTTATATGTGGCAAGGAGCAATTGACTAGTACCAGAACGCCTCCGGCGCTGGTGGAACAGCACGACGAATGATCGGGAGTTCTTATCCACGGTCGGACGCAACGGAGCGAGCGTCTGCCATATCCGGAGCGGTGATGGAGTGATAAAAAATGGTAACGAAACAGGAAGTCATCGAGCAGTACGATATCGAATCACTTGCGGACACGGACAACATCGATCTTTCCGAGGACGACCTCGAAAACGGATCGAAAGGACAGCTAATCAAACGTGCAGGCCAGCTACGGGATCGACGGAACGATCTGAACCAAATGGCCTCCGAACGGGCATCCAAGCGCGACGACCTCAACGCGAAAACTCGCGAGAAGGTCGACGAGGCTCAGGAACACCGCGAGAAGCGCGACGAGCTCAACGAGCAGGTTCAAGAGCACAAAGAGAGCCGTAACGAACTCAACGCCGAGGCCAACGAGCTCTTCGACCAGGTCGAAGAGATGAAACAGGACCTCGAGTTGAACGAGGGCAAATCGATCGAGGAGCTCAAAGAGGAGATCGAGGACCTCGAATTCCGCCAGCAGACGGAGGTTCTTTCCGCTGAGGACGAACGCGAACTCATCGAGCAGATCGAGGAGAAACGCGAGAAGCTCGCGGAGAAGAAGGACAAGGTACAGGACACGGGTGAACTCGAGGATCTCATCGAGGAGGCCGAGGAAGTCCGATCGGAGGCGTCGAAACACCACAAGAAGGTGACCGAACTCGCGGACAAGGCCCAGGAACACCACAACCAGATGATCGAGGCCTACCGCGAGGCTGACGACATCCGCGACGAGGCCGACGAGGTTCACGAACTCTTCGTGGAGGCCCAGGAGGCGGCCGACCGACATCACGAGGACTTCGTCCGCGTGCAAAAGCGACTCCGTGAACTCGACAAAAAGGAGGAGGAGGAGCGCAAGGACGAACGTGCGGAGAAACGCGAAGAGGAGAAGGAGGAGGCCGAGGAGATCTACCAGAAGTTCAAGGAAGGCGAGACTCTCGACACCGAGGACCTGATGAAGCTCCAGAAGACGGGACTTCTCTAGACGACGGTTTCGGATTCCCTTTCTTTTCGTCTTTTTCGATCACATCGAGTGACCACGTTTGACGTGGTCGCACCGACGCCGATCCAACTCGCCATCGATTGACGAACGCGGGTTTTTAGCCGATGCCGGCGAACGGATCGATATGACCGTTCGAAGCGATCGACTCCGCGACGTCGCCGTCGTGGTGGGAACGCTCGCGATCGCCGTCGTGGCGGTGAGTGCCGGCTGGTTTCTCTTCGTCACGATTCCCGACGACGGATCCCAACTCGCCGGCGTCCTGTTAGTGATCTTCACCGGGCTCGCGGCCGTCAAAGCCGGGAACTCGCTTCTCTCGGAACTACTCGATGACTACGACGTCGCGGCGGTCGCAGTCGACACTCCCATCGTCCGCGAGGGCGGTCGATCCGTTCCGCTCTCGGCACCGATCAGGCCGACTGCCGACGAGATCATCGGCGAAATCAACCGAGCCGACCAGGATCCGAACGTCGAGGCGCTTCTCGTTCGACTCGACACGCCCGGCGGGGAGGTGCTACCGAGTGAGGACATCAGACGGGCCGTCGACCGGTTCGATGGACCGACGATCGCCCATGCGGGCGACGTCTGTGCCTCCGGCGGCTACTGGATCGCCGCGGGCTGTGAGGAGATATGGGCCCACGAGGCGAGCCTGGTCGGATCGATCGGGGTCCGCGGCTCACGCCCGAACGCGGCCGAACTGGCGGAGAAGCTCGGCATCCGGTATGAACAGCTCGCCGCCGGCGAGTTCAAGGAGGCGGGCAACCCCCTCTCGGAGATGGACGACGAGGAGCGTGCCTACCTCCAGGGGATCGTCGACGACCTGTACGCGCAGTTCGTCGAGACGGTAAGCGAGGGGCGCGATCTGGATCCCGAAACGGTTCGCGAGACGGAAGCGCGAGTGTTCCTCGGCGAGGAGGCCAAAGAGTGGGGGCTCGTGGACGAGATCGGGACGGATGCGGACGTCGAAACCCGACTCTCCGACCGCCTCGACCGTCCGGTCGAGATTCGGGAGTTCTCGCCGGAACGGGGGCTCGCTGATCGGCTCCAGGCCGGCGCTCGGTCGGTCGCCTACGGGCTCGGTGCCGGGGTCGCAAGCGTCGTCTCCGATGAATCCGCAAGCGAGATCGACGTCCGAGTACGGTAGTTGATACCGCACTCCAGTCCAGGGAACCGCGAGAAATACGGCCGCTCCGCGAACCACTCGTTCGGCTACGTGATCTCCATCCCCGGCGATCGAAGGATCGTGCCGCCGTCCGCTCGATCCTCACGGGAGACGGTCAGGCCGAACGGCTCAAGCAGTTCGATACTTGAGGTCACGTGGTCGGTCACGGTCGGGATGGCCACCTCGCCGCCGGCGATCGCGAGGGGAACCACCAGTTGGTCGGCGAGGTATCGGTCGACCGCACCGAACGAATCGACGAACCGATCGAATCGGTCGACAGCTTCGCTTGCGACCTCCTCGGACGGCGTTCCGGGTTCGCCGAGCGCCGATGCACCCACAGCCGGCCGGATTCCGGAGACGTCGCCATTCGGGCCCGGTACGGTCGCGGGGAGATCACCTCGGATCGTGATGACTGCTCCGGGGTTCTTGGTTGACGTGTATTCGATCACGCGCTCGCCAACGTCGTGGCCGTTCTCGGAAAGTGCGTCCGTCGCCGTCGCCGCCATTCGCTCCGCGACCTCCGCATCCGCAAGCGACTCCTCGGCGATGGCGTACACGCGAGCCCCCCGAACGTCCGCCGTTGCGGCCGCTCCGGCCAACCCGATCGGTTCGATCTCGCTCGGGAAGATCGAAAGCGTCGCGGCGCCGCCACCTTTGGGGTAGAATCCTCGACGCTTGAGGTCGACGGCCGCGCCGAATCCGAACCGCCGAAGCAGTGGCAACTTCACGCGACGCAGATACGCAAAGGGCGGCGACCATGCCACGTCGGTTCCACCGGCAGCTCGAAGTCGGATGGGGGCCTCCGCAACCGACGCCATGGGGAGAATGGTCTCGAAGAGGAGGGTCAGACTCCCGGCAGTACCGATCTCGACCGAGTGGTGCCCACCCGTGATCTGGCCCGGATCGAACTCCACGGTCCGATCACCCGGATCCGCACCGTCGATCGTCGCGTCCGCGACTGCGGCGGCGGCCCGGACCGCCGTCGCGTGTTGGATCTTCAGCCCGGGATTTTCGCGGGCACCGCGAACGTCCTCGATCCGGATCGGCGTGTCAGTGATGGCGGATAGCGCGATCGCCGACCGTAACAGCTGGCCGCCGCCCGCGCTCCCGTCGATCTCGATCATGGGATGCATCCGGCTGCGAGGGGCAAGACCTTGTCGTCGTTTCGACTACAGGAGACGGCGACCGTGTGGGTTTTTACCCCGGCCGAACGTGTCATCGATCGTGACGACGCTCGTGATCTGCGTCGATCGGTCGGGGGACGTCGGACGCGCCACGAGCGTTCCGATGCCCGTTTCCGGCTGGGAGGCGGTGCGATCGCTCGTAACCGAGGTCGGACTAGCCGACCCGGAGGACGCGAGCGTCAACTGTTTGCTCGAGGCGCTTCGAGTCGCGCGCGACCTTCGAGACGATCGCGAGGAGGCAGTCGTCGGCGTCGTCTCCGGAGGCCGCGACTCACGGGTGGGTGCGGACCGATCGATCGCCTCCCAACTCGACGAACTCGTCGACCGGTTCCAGCCGGATTCGGCCGTTGTCGTGGTCGATTCCGCCGAGGACGAACGCGTCCTCCCGATCGTCGAATCGCGGCTTCCCGTCGATTCCGTCGATCGCGTGGTCGTCCGACAGGCTCACGACCTCGAGTCCTCGTATTACCTGCTCAAGCAGTTTCTCGCGGACGAGGAACTACGGTCGACCGTCCTCGTCCCGGTCGGGATCGGTCTGCTGGTGCTTCCCTCGCTGCTTTTGTGGTTCTCCACGGAGATCGCCTTCGCCGGAGTGACGGCGCTGATCGGAGCGGCACTGCTGTATAAGGGACTCGCGATCGACGAGTATCTCGCCGCGGTCCCCGACCGCGTTCGCGAGGCGCTTTATGCCGGGCAGGTGTCGATCGTCACCTACGTCGTCGCCGGCGGACTCACGCTCGTCGGGCTGTTCCTCGGGGCACTATCCGTCTCGGAGGTCGCCGGGACCCGCCCACTCATCGTCCGGTCGATGCAACTCGTCTACGCTGCGGTGCCATGGCTTGCCGTCGCCGCCCTCACCGCCGCGACCGGACGGCTGCTCGACGAACTCATCCGTGACGAGGAGATCCGCAGCCACGTGCTGAATCTCCCGTTTCTCGTGGTCGCGGTCGGCCTCGTCGTCCGGGGATTTGCCGGCTACTTCCTCGAACAGGAATCTGTCTTGGATCCGCTCGTGATCGCCGACATCGTGGTCTCTCCCACACAGCGGCTGACTTTGTTCATCCTCTCGGGGATAGTGGTCTCGCTTTTCGGTGTGGCCGTCGCCTCCGATCTCGGAAGTGACCGGCTTGAGGACGTGATCGACCGCGAGGAGGACGATCGTGGGCGAGAGACCTGAGGCGATCACGGCAGGCCTCGGTCGGCACGAGTACGGCAGGACTCGATCGTGATCGTGATTGTACTGTGATCGTGGTGGGATTCCGGTCGGCAAAGAGTACGAATCGATCGCTCACGTCTCCAGTATTTCGTCGGCGTCCGGCTCCGGAACCGCGAGCTCGCCGTCGAGAGCAGTGACCGCACGTCCGCCGACGAAGACCCTATCGCCATCGACCCGAACCCGGACGCGCCCCGGACGATCGACGAAGTGGCCCTGCTCGATACACACCTCGTCGGGATGGTCTCCATCGAAGACGTCCTGATTGCGGAGATAGGCACCTGCCGCGCCGCTTGCGGTCCCGGTGACCGGGTCCTCGTGAACGCCGAGCGCCGGCGCCCATGCCCGTGCGTGGATGGTCGAGTCGGCCTCAAGCGTATCGAAGGTGAACGCGTAGATGCCCGCGACGTCGAATCGCTCCGAGAGCGACTCGACCGCCTCCGGATCGGGGTCCCCCTCGCCAAGCCGTTCGAGGAAGTTCACCGGAACGAGGAGAAACGGGAGGCCGATCGAGGCGCGTGCGACCGGCAGATCCGCGCCGACGTCGGCGAAGGCGGCCGGCAGGATTCCGAGCGCCTCGCCGAGTGTCTCGTAGTCGATATCGACGGGTTCGACGGTTTCGACCGGACGGCACAGACGGATGATGCCGTTCGATTCGATCTCGACGTCAATGGGACCGACGTTCGTCGCGAGCACATGTGTGCCGGCCTCAAGGACGCCGTCGTCGAAGAGGTGTGCGAAGGTCGCGATCGTCGCATGGCCACACAGATCTACCTCCCGAGACGGCGTGAAATACTGGATACGGATGTCAGCAGTCGGGGTCTCCGACTCCGATTCCGATTCTGGTCCTGGATCCGATTTCGATTCCGCCACCTCTCGGACGAACGCCGTCTCGCTCGCGCCGATCTCGGCGGCGATCGCCCGCATTCGGTCCTCCGAAAGCCCGTCCGCGTTCGGGACGACACCGGCGACGTTACCCGCGAGCGGATCGGTCGTGAACGCGTCGACGAGAAGCATCCGTCGCGTTTCCATATCCCGTGGTTGCCGGCGATCCTCAAAAGGGCTCCCTTCGTTGGAGGCGAAGTGAGGTGCCCGGCGGAAACGTTGGAGCCGAAAACGCGAACGTGGGACGACACGAAGCGGGTGAACGACTGAGAAACGACGATCCTCACGGAAGGAAACCTCCACGCTTTTTATCTCGGTCGGTGATATGGCCACTATGGGGTTGATCGACCGGTTGCGCGGGACGGACGATCCTCGCGTGGTGTTTCTGGGGATCGACGGGGTTCCGTATCGACTTATCACGAAGAATCCCGAGACCTTCCCGAACCTCACGGCGGTGATCGACGAGGGTTCCGCAGGGGCTATAGAGAGCATCTACCCCCCCGAGACTACCGCCTGCTGGCCGGCGATCACTACGGGGACGAATCCGGGAGAAACCGGCGTCTACGGGTATCAGGACCGGGAGATCGGGTCCTACGACACCTACGTTCCGATGGGGCGTGACGTCCAACGCGAGCGGATCTGGGACCGCGTAACCAACGAAGGGAGAAATGCGAGCGTGTTCAACGTCCCGGTGACGTTCCCACCACAGCGAAACGTTCAGCGAATGGTGTCGGGGTTCCTCTCCCCGGAGATCGATTCTGCGGCCGCGCCCGAGGAGCTTCGAGCGTATCTCCAGGAGATCGACTACCGGATCGACGTCAACGCGAAACTCGGCCATCGATCGGACAAATCCGATCTCCTCGAACACGCCCACGAGACCCTCAACCGGCGACAGAAAGCCTTCTCACACTACATCGAGGAGGCCGACTGGGACCTGTTTTTCGGCGTCTATCTCACTCCCGATCGGATCAATCACTTCCTATTCGACGAATACGTCTCGGGAGGACCCGATCGTGAGGACTTCCTCGCGTTCTATGAGCGCCTCGACGAGTGTATCGGTGAGATCCGTTCGGCGATCGGTCGGGATACGACCCTCGTTGTGGCCTCCGACCACGGGTTCGTCCCCCTCGAATCGACGGTTCACTGTAACGAATGGCTCGAACGGGAGGGATGGCTCTCCTTCGAGGACGAGGACCACGCGGCGCTCGCGGACATCGACGACGACACGCGCGCGTACTCGCTTGGGCCGGGTCGATTCTATCTCAATCTAGAGGGTCGGGAACCACGCGGGTCAGTTTCCGAGTCGGACTACCAGTCGACACGGGAGGAATTAAAGGATCGACTCGAGGCCCTGGAAACGCCGGACGGCCGATCGGTCGTTCGTCGAGTCGTGGAAAAAGAGACGGCCTTCAGGGGAGACCACGACGAGATTGCCCCGGATCTGGTGGCGCTTCCCCAGGACGGATTCGACCTGAAGGCCGACTTCTCGGGCCACGAGACGGTCTTCGACGAGACGGGCCCACGAACCGGGATGCACAGCTTTGACGATGCCGCCCTCTTGGTCGACGAACCGGGGCTTGCGATCGAGGACGCCGACATTCTGGATATCGCCCCCACGATCCTCAAACTGCTCGACATCGAGTTCGAGCGAACCGACTTCGACGGCGCGAGCCTCGGATGACCCGGCTGAGTTAAGTCGTCGGACGCCGATGGCCCGGATGTGACATCCTCGCCCGCCCTAAAGGGCGGGGCTTCCTACAAGGGAAGCCTCGTCGTCGGAGGTTTCAGAACTGAAGTCCCCGAGCGTCGTCTGTCGGGTTTGCCGACTCGGCTCGCGGTGTCCTGTGGTGCTGTCACAAGCACTCCCGTCCCGTGGCGAGTCACTGGTGTGCGGTTTCAGCGCGCACCTCTCTCCCCACGGGTTGAGGCGACCGGCGATGTTGGCCGCCGCGTTGATGTCTGCGTGGTACTCCGTCACCCAACACTCCGAGTTCGCGCATCGAAACGCCGCCTGCGAACGTCGAGAACCAAGGTGTCCGCAGGCGTGACACGTCTGACTCGTGTACGCTGGATTCACGAACCGAACAGGAATCCCGGCGTCACGCGCCTTGTCTTCGATACGTCCGGTGAGTCGCGCGAACGCCCAGTTGTGGAGACGGCGGTTCATCCACTTCCCGTAGTCGAGATGTTCGCGGATGTACGAGAGACTTTCGAGGACGATAACCGGGTTCTTGAACTGTCGAGCGTACTCGACGGCCTGTCGAGACGCTTTCTCGACAATATCCGTGAGGGCGTTCTGGTAGTGGTCGAATCTCTCGCCCACGCGCCACTCGGCGTCGCGCTCTTGGAGACGGCGGAGCGTGGTAAACATCTCTTTGCGGAGGTGGCGGGCGCGACCGCCGTCGTAGATGTACGGTTGGGTTGGGGTACCGTCCCGACAGGCACAGCCCGTCAGGAGTTTGGATTCTCCGATGTCGAAGCCGACTGGTGTCGGGTCGTTCGGTTCTTCTGGTTCCGCGACCGCGTACTCAACAGTGACGTGCAGTACCCAGTTGGTGCGGTGTTCTTGCAGTCGGAACTCTCCGACCGTCACGTCGTCGTTAAACAGGTCGCTCCACAACTCTCGCTGAGTGGGGTTAATGCGGATCGGAATCCAGAACGCATTCCCACGTCCCGCCTGCGGAACGCGCCAGCAGAACTCGTGCGTTCTGTCCTCAGAGCGGTCGAGACGCCAGCCCCGATTCGTGAATCGAACGGGGTGGTCATCGTCCAACTCCGAAGCGTTGTATGTGTCTCGAAGTTGGGGGACGTAGTTCTTGAGCGCGTCCTTTGCGTAGGACGTGAGGTTGTAGCCGGTGACGACATCGTTGACCGCCGACTGCGTGTGAGCGCCACTCTCGAATGCTTCGGAGAGTGCGCGTCGGTACGTTGCCACAGTCCGCTGAAGCCGTTGCTCTTTGTGCGCCGTTGGTGGCACGAGAGTGGCTCCCAGCGTTTTCATGGCAGTGGCGGTCACAACAGTCCCTACGAACCCATGCAAGTTAAGACTATTGGAAAACTAAGTTCAGATGACGATGCGAAATCTGAACATCGAGGTAAGCGACGAACAGTACGACGAACTACGCGAAGTGAAAGACGCACACGGCCTGACGTGGAAGGGGCTTCTGCTACAGGGTGCGAAAGCGTTGGACACCGAGGGGCCACTGTAGGGCAAGGGGTGGCCTGTACGAACGCGATTCCTCCCCACCGTAAACGGCGGGGTTTCCTCGCTACAGAAAGATGATCGGAGGTGGCGGGATGGACACGGACGAACCGATCGATCATCCAGCGTTCCGCACGCTCGCCGCCGTCGGAGTGGGCTACGTGGCCCTCCTGATAGGGACCCTTCTCGTGGTATTTCTGCTTCCGTACGTGCTGCTTGCGGCACCGTGATCGGCCCCGAGGGTATCGATCCTGAGTGTCGGGAAAAATGACGATCCCGGATCACGGACGACCCGGGCGAGGAACGACGGATTACGCGAACGCGAGCGAATCGGTGACGTCGGTCTCGTCGGTTCGTTGCAGTTTGTCGTAGGCTTCCTTGAAGTCGGTCATCGTGACCTCCGTGCGGTCCTCGCGGATGGCAAACATGCCTGCTTCTGTGCAGATCGCCTTGATGTCGGCGCCGGATGCCTCCTCGGCGAGTTCGGCGAGCACCTCGAAGTCGACGGTGTCCGAGACGTTCATCTTCCGGGTGTGGATGCGGAAGATGATCTCACGGCCCGCGTAATCGGGCTTTGGCACCTCGATGAGGCGATCGAACCGGCCGGGACGGAGGATTGCGGGATCGAGCATGTCGAAGCGGTTCGTAGCCGCGATGATCCGGATCTCACCGCGCTCGTCGAACCCGTCCATCTCCGAGAGCAGTTGCATCATCGTCCGCTGAACCTCGGCGTCCCCGGAGGTCTTCGAGTCGGTGCGTTTCGAGGCGATCGCGTCGATCTCGTCGATGAAGATGACGGCGGGCTCGTTCTCGCGAGCGACCTCGAAGAGGTCGCGGACGAGCTTTGCGCCCTCGCCGATGAACTTGTGGACGAGTTCGGAGCCGGCCATCTTGATGAACGTCGCGTCCGTCTGGTTGGCAACGGCCTTCGCGAGCATCGTCTTCCCGGTCCCCGGCGGGCCGTGCAACAGGACGCCGCTGGGAGGCTGGATGCCGACCTCCTCGAACATCTCCGGGCGCTCGAGGGGCATCTCGACGGTCTCGCGGACCTCCTGCATCTGGTCGTCGAGGCCGCCGATGTCCTCGTAGGCGATGTCCGGTGAGTGCTCGACCTGCATCACGCGGGCGCGAACGTCGGTCTCCTTTTCGAGCCGTTTGACGATCGAAAGGGAGTTGTTCACGGCGACGCGGTCGTCGGGCGCGAGGTCCTCGCGCATCTCCGCGGTGACCTCGGTGAGTGCCTCCTGGTTGTTGCCGTGCTGTTTGATTACCACGCCCTCGTCGGTGAGCTCCTGGACCGTCGCGACGAAAAGCGGTGATTGCTTCAGCTTCTTGTTCTCGTGGGTGAGTCGCTCGAGTTTCTGTTGATACTTGTTGTTCTCGGCGTTGGCATCGAGAAGTCGATCCCGCATTTCCTCGTTTTGGGACTCGAGGACCTCGAGACGTTCCTGGAGGACCTCGATCTGCTCCTGTTGGGACGTCGCGTTCTCGTCGTAGGGCAGATCGACGTCGTCCACAGTGTCGGTCATCGATGGATCGTAGGTCGGTCATTAATAAGAGGCTTCGGGTCGGGTACCCAAAGGCCCGTTCCGAGGAGTCGTCTCGAGGCCGAAGTCGCGATCGTCGCCACCCGAAATATATTCGCTACGGTAATAAAAGAGGATAGTAAATATTATCTACTAGCATTACTCATGATCTGATACGATGAGTGCACCAGAGGCCATTCACACCGAAGAGGAGGTACAGACGGACGAGGACGTTCACACGGAAGGAGGCGTCGCCGATCGCTGGGAGCCGGTTCGTGATCTCCCACCGAGCGCGAAGCTCGTCGCGAAGGTTCTCGATTACAACGATACGCTGACCCAAAGCGAACTCGCCGAGGAGACGCTGCTGCCGCCGCGAACCGTTCGATACGCGCTGTCGCGTCTCGAGGAAGAGGACGTCGTTGACTCACGATTTTCCTTTGCGGACGCACGAAAGCGTCTCTACTCGCTCGGCATCTAGAGGATCTAGAACGTCCGTTCGTTTGCGATCTAGATTGGGGACGTTCGCGACGTCCGCCCGGTAGTTTATATACGAACCCGACACAGGGTCGTCGATGGACACCCCACACGCGAGTCGGGTCAGACGAACGCTCAAGTTGCTCTCGACCCGAACCGATACCGATCGGGAATCGTACACGGCGATCATCGACGAGGCGTGTGCCGCCCGGGACGATTTGGAACGTGCAGCCGGCTTTCTCGAGACCGTTGGGATCGATCGATTGGAAGCGGCGATCGAGGCGGCCGAGATGGACGGCGCGATCGAATCGGCCGATCGGGGACGACGAGCCGCTCGCACGTTCCGTTCCTACCAGCAAGCCGCATCCGATGGTGGCGGAACACGTGAGGGAGAACGGGATGATCGCGAAACGGGAGGCGAAGGTGTGGGAAACGTCGAAGGGAAGGGAAACGTCGAGGGTGGGGGAAACGACGCACGGAGCCGAGATGACGCACGGGACTGCGACGAGGAACGAGACCACCTTCACTCCGGTGGCGGAACGGCTAAAAGGCGAACGGGCCAACCTTCGTCGTAATGACGCGGGTGATCCACACCGGCGACACCCATATCGGGTATCGACAGTATAACTCGCCGGTTCGTCGTCGGGACTTCCTCGAGGCGTTCGAGGCCGTTATCGACGACGCGGTATCGAGCGACGTCGACGCCGTGATCCACGCCGGCGACCTCTTTCACGACCGCCGCCCGGAACTTCCGGATCTCCTCGGTACTCTCTCCGTGCTTCGGCGTCTCGAGGAGGCCGATGTTCCCTTTCTGGCGATCGTCGGCAACCACGAGGCCACGCGAGGCGGCCAGTGGCTCGATCTCTTCGAGCGGCTCGGGCTCGCGACTCGACTCGGCGACTCGCCGACGGTCGTCGGAAACGTCGCCTTCTACGGCCTCGACCACGTTCCTTCCTCGAGGCGCTCGGATCTGGAGTACGACTTCGAGCCGCACGACGTTGCGCACGCAGCACTCGTCGCCCACGGTCTCTTCGAGCCGTTCGCCTACGCCGACTGGGATACGGAGACGGTGATCGACGAGAGCGACGTCTCCTTCGGCGCCCTGCTTCTCGGCGATAACCACGAGCCGGGGCGTGCGACCGTCCGCGACGCGTGGGTGACCTATCCCGGTTCGACCGAGCGTGCGAGCACGAGCGAGCGCGAGGGCCGCGGCTACAATCTGGTGTCGTTCGGCGAGGCGACCGACGGGGAGACGGACGTCGACATTCGCCGACGATCGATCGAGACGCGACCGTTCGTGTTCATCGAAATCGAGTTGCACGAGGGTGAGGGTACTGCCCAGGTCACGGAACGCGTCCGCCAACACGATCTGGATGATGCCGTGGCGATCGTCGAGATCGAAGGCGACGGCGAGCCGGTTACCCCCGCAGCCATCGAGGAAGTCGCAAGCGACGAGGGGGCACTCATCGCCCGGGTCACGGATCGACGCGAGATCGAGACGGAGACCGATCTCGAGGTGAGCTTTGCGGACCCGGACGACGCGGTCAGAGAGCGGATCGAGTCGATGGACCTCTCGCCGGCCGCACTCGATGTCGACGAAACGGTCCGAGCAAGCAAGATCGCGGATAGCAACGTCCGGGAAACGGTGAAGGACCGTCTCGAGGAACGGCTGGCCGATGACGAACTCCGGAGCAGTGACGGGAGTCCCGAGTTGGGATCGGAGCCGAAACCGGAATCGGCCAATCCGGAGTCGGAGCCGGAATCGGAATCGGAATCGAAATCAGAATCAGAGTCGGATTCGGAGCCACACGCAACTGAGGGTGACGACGGGTCGGAGGACGCAGACACCGAAGAGACCGACGTCGAGAAGCCTGACGAGAAAGGATCCGACGACGGACGGATTGAGGGCGACCAGCAGCTCTCGATGGAGGACTATCGATGAGGTTCGAGGAACTCCGCCTCGAGAATTTCAAACCCTACGGAAACGCCGAGGTCTCGCTTTCTGACGGCGTCACCGTCATCCACGGAGTCAACGGAAGCGGGAAGTCGTCGCTTCTGGAGGCCTGTTTCTTCGCGCTGTACGGATCGAGAGCGCTCGAAGGAACCCTCGGGGACGTGGTCACGAACGGCGAGGATGAGACGCTCGTCGAACTCGGATTCAGCCACGAGGGTGTCGGCTATCGCATCGAACGACGGCTCCGTGATTACGACAACCGGACCGATCACCAGTGTTCCCTCGAAGGCGAGGACGGGACCATGCGGGATGGCGCACGTGAGGTCCGTCGGTTCATCACGGAGCTACTGCGGATGGACGCCGAGGCGTTTCTCAACTGCGCGTACGTCCGACAGGGCGAGGTTAACAAGCTGATAAACGCCAGTCCGAGCGAGCGTCAGGACACGATCGACGATCTCCTCCAACTGGGCGTACTCGAGGAGTACCGGGAGCGAGCCGGGGACGCTCGCCTCGGCGTCGAGGACGTGTTGAATGCCAAGCGAGCGGTCCTCGAGGAACGTGATGAACGGATCGAGCGTCTCGAACGGAAGAACCTCCACGCGACGCTCAATCAACTCGAAAGCGATCTCGCGACGGTCGACGAGGATCTCGATCACTACGAATCCCAACGCGAGGAGGCGGAAACGACACGTGCGGAGGCCGAGCAAATCCTCGACGAACACGAGGCGAACCGTGAACGGTTGGCGTCGATCGACGAGGACGTCGAGTCGCTTGAGGAGACGATCCGCGAGGCGGAGTCCGAACGGGAGACGTGTCGAGAGGGGATCTCCGACGCGCGCGAGCAGATCGAGACGCTTCGCGCGGAGCTCGAGGAACGACTGGCGGACGCCGGGATCGATGCGGCCGAGGAATCCGCACTGGAAACGCGCCGGCAGGAGCTCGATGAGCGCGAATCGACGCTCCGCGAGGATCGGGACGAGGCGGTCACGGCCGTGACCGGCTTCGAGAACCAAGCGAGTAACCTCAAGGCCAAGGCGGAAGACCTCCGGGAGCGCGCGGAGGAGGCCGAATCCGAAGCTGAACGTTCGATGGAACTCGCCAGGGAGGCAAACGCGGACCTCGACGAACGCGAATCGCGGCTGGAGGAACTGGACGAGGAGGCGACGGCGCTGCTCGCCGAGTTCGACGCGATCGAGGACATCGAACGTGGGGACGCAACGGAACGACTCGAGGCGCTGACGGAGCGCCGAAACGACGTTCGCGAGCGCGTCGCCGAGTTGGAGACGGAACTCAAGAATGCACGCGAGCGAGTTGAGGAGGCCGAAGAATTGCTCGAAGCGGGACGATGCCCGGAATGTGGACAGCCGGTCGATGAGTCGCCGCACGTGGATCGGATCGACGACCGCCGCGAGCGCGTTACCGAACTGAAATCGTCGCTCGAGGAGACCAACGAACGTGCCCGATCGTTGGATGCGGAGATCGAGGCGACGGAGAGGCTCGTCGAGGCCGAAGAACGGCTGGGAGAGATCGAGACGACCCGGGAGCTGCTTGAAGAACGGATCGCCGAAGCACGCGAGGAGATCGACCGGAACCGAGAGACGGCCGATCGGAAACACGAGGCGGCCGAAGACCTTCGTACGGAGGCCGAATCGACACGAGAGATCGCTGCCGAAAAACGCGAGGCGGCTGCGGAGGCCAAAGCGCGTGTCGAAACGGTCGAGGAACGACTTCAGGAGATCGACGTCGTCCGCGACCAACTCGCTGAGATCGATACCCGTCTCGAGACGATCGCTGATCTTGAGGCGGAGATCGAGCGGCTACGCGAGCGCCGCGAGACGCTCGATGAACTGAACGACGAGCGACGCGAGCGGTTGGCCGAAAAGCGTGAGCGCCGCGAGGAGCTTCGCGAGGCGGTCGACGAGGATGCGATCGCGTCGGCCCGAGAACGGAAGCGGAAAGCAGTTGAGTACCTCGAAAACGTCGTTGAGGAAATCGAACGACTGGGCGAACGCCGTGACGAGTTACAGAGCCGGATCGGTGCTATTCAAGGCGAGATCCGGACGCTCGAAACGCTTCGTTCCGAACGAGAGGAGCTCGCCGGGACGGTTGAGGCGCTCGAATCGGTTCACGGAGAGACGAGTGACCTCGAGACGATGTACGGCGAATTACGGACCGAACTGCGCCAGCGGAACGTCCGAACGCTTGAGCGAATGGTGAACGAGACGTTCGAGTTGGTCTACGGCAACGACGCCTACTCGCACATCGAACTCGACGGCGACTACGAACTCACGGTGTATCAAAAGGACGGAGAAGCACTCGATCCCGAACAGCTCTCGGGCGGCGAGCGGGCGCTTTTCAACCTCGCTTTGCGGTGTGCGATCTATCGACTGCTCGTGGAGGGGATCGAGGGTGCGGCCCCGACCCCGCCGCTCATCCTCGACGAGCCGACGGTGTTCCTGGATACCGGACACGTCGCGAGGCTCGTCGATCTGGTCGAGGAGATGCGCGAGTTCGGCGTCCGACAGATCGTGATTGTGAGCCACGACGACGAACTGATCGGCGCGGCGGACGATCTTCTCTCCGTCGAGAAGGATCCCCGAACGAACCGCTCGACCGTCACCAGACCGGAAACGGACGTCGCCGGAGCCATTCCAGCGGAGCTGGACGATTAAATACGGATTCGAACTGCGGACGGTGTGACCGTTCCAGTTCGATCAGCGTGGCTCGCTCTCGCGAAGTTGCGCGACGGCACGCTCACAGGACTCCGTAGCGTCGTATCCTCGTTGCCCGCCGACATCGGCCTCCACGAGTAGTCCGGCGGCACGGAGTTCCGTGAGGAGTCCGTGGAGATCCGATTCACAGTAGTCGTCGGCGTCGAGTAGCTCGACGACCGGGATCGGGCCGCGATCGACGAACTCCACGAGCAGTCCTATTCCGCGGTCGTCGTGAACGGCCGTCACCAGCCGGCGGACGTCGGGATCGACCGCCGTTGCGGCGGTCTCCAGCGCCGACTGACCATCAACGATCTCGAGATCCGCCGTTGGGAGGTATCGTTCCGTTCCGGTACGAGGATCGCGAACGCGACTCGAATCGCTCGACCGTTTCACGAGGAGATAATGGCGTCCGGATCCGTCACGAACGGTCTTCATCGGCTGGATCGAGGAGGCGTATTCCGATGAGCGTTGTGGTCGAAGTGAACGTGGTAGCCGTGCGGGCCGTTGTGGTCATGCTGGCCGTCGTGGTCGTGCGGATCGTTCTGCCTCTTCCGGTCCCCATCCTGCTACTCAGACGTCAGTACCGATCGAATCCACGTCGTCGATCTGTTCGTCCCGCTCGGCGTCGCGTTCGCGGCGATACCGTTGCCAGGATCGATAGTGTTGAAGCGTCCGAACCGCGGCCAGGAGTCCGAGGACGGAGATTCCCATCCCGAGTTGGGTTTGCCCGCGAAAGTACCAAAGCATGGCCCCGAGGCTTACGCCCAACAGCGCGGCGTTCGAGAGGAACACGCAGACGACGAACGTTCGATGCGTGCGTGCATCGAGGTCGGTGCCGTCGCCGAATCCATTCGCATCGGATCCGGGTCCGGACGCGTCCTCGTCTGCGCTTGCGAATCGATCCGCGGGATTCGTGACCTCCGGCGGATCGGGAGCCAACTCCGCCTCTGCGGGGCTCGGTTCGTCAAAGGCGAACTCGCCGCTCCCCCGATCGGCAGGGTCCTGGTCACCGTCCTCGAAGGGAGTCACGACTCACGGTTGGAGCGACCGCGAAAAAGGGATTCCGGTGTGACATGGGAGGCACCGAGTGGAAAGCGACGGATCAGGTGGATCGGCGAATCAGGAGCGTCGTCGGCAGGATTCGAGGACCGGCAATTAGGCAGCATCACGGAGCCGGACCGACCGGCTCGCCTCGACCCACGCGAGTGGATTGTCCGCATCGAAGAGGACGACGTTGTCCCCGTCCTCGTAGGCTTCGACGTCGATCGCGGCTGCTCGGGCGTTCCGAGCGTCCGAACGATGCGTTCCGTCCGCATGGGAATCAGACGTCATGGACTGTGCTATGTCGTACCATGATATATGCCTTTCCGTCGGGACGATATCCGCCGGCCCGTATCGAGCCTCCCGAATGGTCGCTCTTTTTACCGGGGTAAGCCAAAGGGGATCCATGACGCAGACGGGGCTCTCCAAGTTCTCCGACGAACCCGATTCCGCGGCTGATCCCACATCGGACGGTCGCTCCACTGACGTCGTCCGGGAGGAGGCACGCGTCGTCGCCGGAGGCAGCGGCGGGCACGTACACGACGTGATCGACCTCGACGAGACGCGATTTCCCGACTCGGAGGGAACGATCGAACTGGCCGTAACACAGGTGGATTACGCGGTCGAAGGACGGGGAACTGACGAGTACCCCGTCATTCACGTGTTCGGACGCCGACCGAATCCGGGCGGCGAGGACGTCCTCGAGCACATTCGGGTCCTCGGCGTCGAGCCGTACTTTTACGTCCCGACGGCCGATCTCGATCGCGATCCGGAGGAGGAATACGATGTCGTGATCGGAACCCGCGAGACGGATGCCAACGGGACGGTCTACGAGAGCATCCGCGGGGAGCCGCTCACGCGGATCGTCACTCGAACGCCGCGGGACGTGGGGAACATTCGCGACGATTTCGAGACGACCTTCGAGGCCGACATTCTCTTTCCAAACCGATTTCTGATCGATAACGGCATCGCCGGTGGGATCCGCGTCGAGGAGCGCCGACTGGACGACGGTCGACTACAAGTCCAAGAGAACCACCTCGAACCGACCGACGTCGAGGCCGACATTCGGGTGAACACCTTCGACATCGAGGTCGACGACCGACGCGGATTCCCGGAGGATGGCGAGGAGCCCATCGTCTGTCTGACGAGCCACGACTCCTATGACGACGAGTACGTCGTCTGGCTCTACGAGGCACCGGATGGTGACGCTTCGCCACCTTCCGAACTCTCCGGGTACCGTCCGATCGGTGCCGGCGAGGACGACTCGGAGATGGATGACGAGTCGACGGCGGACGCCGAGGATGGGCTCGACGTACGCGTCGAGACGTTCGAGACGGAGGAGGCAATGTTGGAGGCGTTCATCGAGTACATCCGCGACACGGATCCGGACATCACCTGTGGCTGGAACTTCGAGGACTTCGATGCGCCCTACCTCCTCGATCGGATCGAGCGACTCGACTCCCGAACCGACCACGATCTCTCCGTCGATCGTCTCTCCCGGATCGGCGAAGTGTGGCGGTCGGGATGGGGGGGTCCCGACATCAAGGGTCGAATCGTCTTCGACCTGCTGTACGCCTACAAGCGCACGCAGTTCACGGAACTGGAGTCCTATCGGCTCGACGCCGTCGGCGAGACCGAACTCGACGTCGGCAAGGAACGGTACGCCGGCGACATCGGCGATCTGTGGGAGACGGATCCCGAACGCCTCCTGGAGTACAATCTTCGTGACGTCGAATTGTGCGTGGAGATCGACCGGAAACAGAACCTGATCGACTTCTGGAACGAGGTGAAAAAGTTCGTCGGGTGCAAACTGGAGGACGCACCCACGCCCGGGGACGCGGTCGACGTTTACGTCCTCCAGAAGGCACACGGCAAGTTCGCGCTCCCGACGAAGGGCCAACAGGAGTCGGAGGAGTTCGAGGGGGGTGCCGTCTTCGATCCGATCTCCGGCGTCAAGGAGATGGTGACCGTCCTCGACTTGAAGAGCCTCTATCCCATGTGCATGGTGACGATCAATGCGGGACCGGAGACGAAAGTCGATCCTGACGAGTACGGCGGGGAGACGTATCTGGCGCCCAACGGGACCCACTTCCAAAAGAAACCGGACGGCATCATGCGCGAGATGGTCGACGAACTGCTCACGGAACGCGAGCGGAAAAAGGAGTTCCGCGACGATCACGATCCGGGGACCCAGCCGTACGAACAGTACGATCGACAGCAGGCAGCTGTCAAGGTTATTATGAATTGCTTCACGCCGGACACGGACGTTCTCACTCCGGATGGCATCCGGTCGATCACGGACCTTGAGGTCGGCGACGACGTCTACTCCCTCGATCCGGATACGATGCGAATGGAGGTCAAGCCGGTCACGGAGACACATGCGTACCCGGAGTACCGTGGTGAACTCGTGAACATGAAGACCTCGAAGATCGACTTCAGCGTGACGCCAAACCACCGGATGCTCGTTCGCAAGAACGAGACGAACGGGATCACGGAGGAGGATTATCGGTTCGTCGAGGCCGGCGATCTGGATCGTGCCACGAACTACGAACTCCCGCACGGATGGGACGGACCGGACGGGGATCCGATCGAGGAGGTCGATCTCACGGAACTCGCCGACGGGGAGTACGAGGTGTGGGTTCGACCGGACGTCCACGGACACACGTTCACCGCCGAACTCGGCTGGACGCCACGACGCGTTCCGAAGGCAGACATCGGACAACCCGGCTACGTATTCACCGCCGAGGAGTTTGAGCAGCACCGCGAGTACATCGAATCGGTCTGTGAAACGAGTTTCATCCACCGCGAATCGGGGCGAAAGTGGATCCCGCGAACCTACGACGGCGACGACTTCCTCGCATTGTTGGCGTGGTACCTCACGGAGGGGAGCGTCTACACGTCGAGCGAAAAGCGGTTCGGCGACCGATCACGTGGTTCTGCGACCTCGATCAAGATCACACAGAATGCGACGGACGACGAGTCACGGGACGCCGTGGCCGACGGCGGTGACCTCGATTCCCACGCCACGATCGGTAGCCTACTCGACGATCTCGGGTTTGATTACTCCGTCGACGAGCGGAGTTGCCAGTTCACCTCAAAACTGTTCGGCAGCTACCTGGAGGAGGCCTGTGGTGCGGGGAGCTTCGAAAAGCGGATCCCGGAGCTCGTCTTCGAGGCGAGCGCGCAGCAGAAACGGCAGTTCCTCGAGACACTGATCGACGACGACGGGGATCGACAACCGGATTCGTGGCATTATACGACCTCGTGTGAGCAACTTCGGGACGACGTCCTCAGACTCTGTACCCACCTCGGTGTGACGGCGAACTACAACCGGGACAGCGGGTCGTGGCGGATCTATGCGACCGAGGACCGAAAGAACACGCTCCGAATGCATCGGAGCGGATCGACGAGCCATGCTGATGCGGGCGTCTACTGTGTCACCGTCGCGGACAATCACACGCTCCTTGCGGGGCGAAATGGGACGTTCCAGTTCGTCGGCCAATCGTTGTACGGCGTGACGGGGTGGGATCGATTCCGTCTCTACGACAAGGAAGGCGCCGCCGCGGTGACGGCGACTGGGCGTGAGGTGATATCCTTCACCGAGGAGGCGGCCGGTGAAATAGGAAAGGATGTGACATATGGAGACACCGATTCTGTCATGTTAGAACTCGGACAGAATACGGAGATCGAGTCCGCCATCGATCAGTCCTTTGCGATCGAGGACCACATCAACGGCCGATACGACGATTTCGCACGCGAGGAGTTGAACGCCGAGACCCATCGGTTCCAAATCGAATTCGAGAAGCTCTATCGCCGCTTCTTCCAGGCTGGCCGCAAGAAGCGGTACGCTGGTCATATCGTCTGGAAGGAAGGGAAAGACGTCGACGATATCGACATCACCGGCTTCGAGTACAAACGGTCCGACATCGCGCCGATCACGAAGGAGGTCCAAAAGCGTGTCATCGAGACGATCGTCACCGGGGACGACATCGAGGCCGATATCGCGGAAATAAAGACGTATCTCTCCGGGATGATCGACGACTTCCTCTCCGGCGAGGTGGATCTCGACGAGATCGGTATTCCGGGCGGGATCGGCAAGCGACTCGATGCCTACGAGACCGATACGGCTCAGGTTCGGGGAGCGAAGTACGCAAATCTCCTGTTAGGGACCAACTTCGATCGCGGATCCAAGCCCAAGCGACTCTATCTCGAGAAGGTTCACCCCGACTTCTGGCAGCGCATGGAGGACGAACGCGGACTCGATCCGCACACCGATCCGCTCTACGGGGAGTTCAAACGCGATCCCGACGTGATCTGTTATGAGTACGCCGACGAGATCCCCGAGGAGTTCGAGATCGACTGGGAGAAGATGCTCGAAAAGACGCTGAAGGGGCCGATATCGCGGGTGATCGAGGCGCTCGAGATGAGTTGGGACGAGATCAAGACCGGTCAGCAACAAAGCGGACTGGGCCAGTTCATGTAATTAGGCGAACACCCTGATCAATTAATTTTCAATTTCAAAAAGAAATTTTTCCATTACGTGTCGTTTGTGCGGGTGGATCCGTAACCATTAACCGCGATAGCGACCACTAATCGTATACGAGGCACGACATAACTCATGGCAATTCTTGAGATCAATAACCTCCACGCTGAAGTGGCAGAAGAGGGCGGAGAACACATCCTCCGTGGCGTCGATCTGGAAGTCGCTTCCGGGGAGATCCACGCGCTGATGGGGCCGAACGGGTCCGGCAAATCGACGACTGCGAAGGTCATCGCCGGACACCCGGCCTACGAGGTGACCGACGGTGAAATCGTCCTCCAACTCGAAGAGGAGGACGTCGCCGACGTCGACGCCGACCTGGAAGAGGAGGACTACCGCTGGAACCTCCTCGAGTTGGAGCCGAACGAACGCGCCGCACTCGGCATCTTCCTCGGGTTCCAGTACCCCGCCGAGATCGAGGGCGTCACGATGACGAGCTTCCTCCGACAGGCACTCAACGCGAAACGTGAGGAGCGCGAGGAACTCTTCGAAGACGAGGACGACGAAGCGGACGCCGACGAGGACGAATCGGGCTACGACAGCTCACCAATGGAAGGCCCCACCGACGAGGGCGAGATCGGCGTCGCCGAGTTCCAACAGCTACTCAAAGGGAAGATGGACCTGCTCGACATGGACGAGAAGTTCATGCAGCGATACCTCAACGCGGGTTTCTCCGGCGGGGAGAAAAAGCAAAACGAGGTGCTCCAAGCCGCGCTGTTGGAGCCCGCGATCGCGGTCCTCGACGAGATCGACTCGGGACTGGACATCGATCGACTCCAGGACGTCTCCGAGGGCATCAACGCGCTCCGAGACGAACAGGGAACCGGCATCCTCCAGATTACCCACTACCAGCGAATCCTCGAGTACGTCGAACCGGATCACGTCCACGTGATGCTCGACGGACAGATCGCCAAAAGCGGCGGTCCCGAACTCGCCAACGAACTCGAGGACGAGGGGTACGACTGGGTTCGAGAGGAAGTCTACGAGGCCGCGTAACGTCTCGTGATTACGCATACACATATAGGTTCGGAGACGTAACCAACATACAATGAGTTCAGAAGACCTACAAGACACTGACACCGAAGCCCGCTTCGAGTTCAAGAAGGAACAGAAGTCGGCCTTCCAGGCGGAAAAGGGTCTCAACGAGGAGACCATCCGTCTCATCTCGGAGGACAAAGACGAGCCCGAATGGATGCTCAAGCGGCGACTTCGTGCGCTCGAGCAGTTCCAGAAGATGCCGATGCCGACCGACTGGCCCGGCCAGCCCGATCTCTCTGAGGTCGACGTCGACGAGATCGTCCCGTACATCCGTCCGGACGTGGACGTCCGAGCGGGCGTCGACGATTGGACCGAGCTCCCCGACGAGATCAAGGACACGTTCGATAAACTCGGCATTCCGGAAGCAGAAAAGAACGCGCTGTCGGGCGTTGGCGCACAGTACGAATCCGAGGTCGTCTACCAGAATATGCGCGAGAAGTGGGAGGACAAAGGCGTCATATTCTGTAACATGGACGAAGCCGTCCAGGAACACGAGGACCTCGTTCGTGAATACTTCATGACGAAGTGTGTCCCTCCGTCGGACAACAAGTTCGCCGCGCTCCACGGCGCGATCTGGTCTGGCGGCTCGTTCGTCTACGTTCCCGAGAACACGACCGTCGACATGCCTGTGCAGGCGTACTTCCGGATGAACTCCGAGGGAATGGGCCAGTTCGAACACACGCTCATCATCGCCGAGGAGAACTCCGAAGTTCACTACATCGAGGGCTGTTCGGCTCCCAAATACTCCGCGTTCAACCTCCACTCCGGCGGCGTCGAGGTGTTCGTCGGCGAGGACGCTCACGTCCAGTATTCGACCGTCCAGAACTGGTCGAAGAACACGTACAACCTCAACACGAAGCGAGCCATCGTCGAAGAGAACGGCCGCATGGAGTGGATCTCGGGCTCGATGGGCTCGAAGGCCACCATGCTGTACCCGTCGACGATCCTTAAGGGTCGCGGCGCCTCCGACAACCACATCACCATCGCCTTCGCTGGCGAGGGACAGGACATCGACACCGGCGCGAAGGTCTACCATAACGCGCCGAACACCAAATCCACGATCGAGTCGAAGTCGATCGCCAAGGACGGCGGCCGCACGAACTACCGTGGCCTCGTCCACATCGCCGACGGTGCCGAGAACTCCTCGACTGCCGTCGAATGTGACGCGCTGATGTTCGACAACGAGTCCACGTCGGACACCATGCCGTACATGGAGATCAACGAATCGAAAGTCGACGTCGCTCACGAGGCGACCGTCGGGAAGATCGGCGACGAGGACATCTTCTACCTCCAGTCGCGCGGTCTCGACGACGACGATGCCAAACAGATGATCGTCTCGGGCTTCATCGAGCCGATCACGGAGGAGTTGCCCATCGAGTACGCCGTCGAGTTGAACCGACTGGTCGAACTCGAGATGGAGGGGTCGCTCGGATAATGAGTGCGCAACTACCCGCCTCCCTTTCGGAGGACACGGTCCGACGTATCGCCGAGGAACGCGATGAGCCAGACTGGCTCCTTGAGACACGTCTCAACGCGCTCAATGCGCTCGATGACCTCGATCTTCCGGACGTCATCCAGACCCCCGGACGTCGCTGGACGAACCTGGATGCCCTCGACTTCGAGTCCCTGGTCGACCCGCTCGACCAGGCCGACGTCACCGAACGCGCCGGCGACGAAGGAGCCGTCGTGCTCCCGTTCACCGAGGCATTCGAGGAGTACGGCGACGTCATCGAGGCGAACTTCGGCTCCGTACTCGATCCACAGGAGAATTACTTTACGGCCCTCTCGGTCGCGCTCTTTACCACGGGGACGTTCGTCTACGTGCCCGAGGGCGTCGACGCCGAGGACGTCACGGTTCGCGCGGAGATGAACTCCCGGTCCCTGTTCAGTCAGACGCTCGTGGTCACCGAGGAGTCCTCCTCGGTCACGATCCTCGAGGGGATCGAGTCCGGCGAGGCCGTCGACGGCGACCGCTACTTCAGCAATCTGGTGGAGATCGCTGCCGGGGAGAACTCCTACGTCCAGTATGGCTCCCTGCAGAACCTCGACGAGGACACCTACACGTACACGCTCAAGCGCGGCGACACTGACGACTACTCGACGATCAACTGGATCGAAGGGAATCTCGGCTCCAAGCTCACTCGCTCGGACGTCGAGACCGAACTGAACGGCGACGGGTCGGAAACGCAGATCGTCGGGGCCTTCTTCGGCCACGAGGACCAGCACTTCGACCTCAACGCCCGTGTCTGGCACAAAGCCGAACACACGACGGCCGATCTCGTCACGCGCGGCGTCCTCGACGACGTCGCCCGCTCCGTCTACGAGGGTGTTCAAGACGTCGGCGGCGACGCCTGGAACACATCCAGTTACCAGCGTGAGAACACGCTGATGCTGTCGGACGAGGCCGAGGCCGACGCGTCACCGAAGCTCATCATCAAGAACCACGACACGGAAGCGTCCCACTCCGCCACCGTTGGGCAGGTCGACGCCGAGGAGCTGTTCTACATGAAGAGCCGCTCGATCGACCCGACTACCGCTCGAAACATGCTCGTCGAGGGCTTCTTCGTGCCGGTCCTCGAGGAGATCCGCGTCGATGAGTTCCGGACCGACCTCGAGGAACTCGTCGAAGCGCGTCTGGAGTAGTCGCCGTCGCGGCTCGCGACCGCCCGATTTTTTCGTTGTTCTTTCACCTGCAGGAGAACGCATCCCGAGGGGAACTCCTTAAGTCGCTCACCCCCTGAGAACGGGGTATGCGACCGGTATCGCCGATCGGAGGTGTTCGATGAGCGTGGGAAGTCGGATCACCTCCGACGACCAACTCGCACGCCTCCTACAGATCGGTATCGTCCTGGAGGAGGTCGTCGAGGCGCGCGCGTATCACCATTATCGAAGCCTCGACGACGAACTCGACGCGGAGATCGAAGACCTTCTCGAGCACGCGGCCGAGGAGTCGGCCGAGCACCGCGAGCGGCTGGAGACGCTCATCGAGGGGCTTGACGTCGAGAGCGTTCCATTCGAGGAGATCGAGGGACTCGTGGAGGCTCGATACGGCCGGACGCAACCGGAGGACTTCGATGGCGTGTTGTACGACGCGCTGTGTAACGAGGAGACGGCCTACAAGTTTTATGACGACCTCATCGAGGCGATCGAGGCGTCCGAGACGACGTTCGCGATCGATCGCGAGGAGCTGTTGGAAACGCTCTCGACGATCCGAAAGGAGGAGGCGGAGGGTGTCGAGGACGTGACCGCGATCATGGAGGAGCGATGAGACGAGCTGACGAGCAAGCGATGGCCACGATCGGGGAGGATCAGCCGTGAACACTGCAGACCAGTATCTCAAGACGATTTACCTGATCCAACGACAGGAGGACGGACCGGCCTCGACGGGAGCGATCGCCGACGCGCTGGACGTGAGTCCCGCAAGCGCAAACGAGATGATCGGCAAACTCGAGTCGCGGGGGTTCGCCGATCACGAGAAGTACAAGGGGGTACAACTCTCCGAGGACGGGATCGTGCGCGCGAGAGACGCGTTACAGACCTACTGTATCATCGAGCGGTTTCTCGCGAACGTCCTTGCCGTCGAGGAGTTCCGCGCGGAGGCACGCGAACTGGAGGCCGTGATCGACGACACCGTCGCCGATCGGCTCGATACGATCATCGACCGGAAATCGGAGTGTCCCGACTGTTTCGACCCGGAGGCGGACGCCTGTAGCTGTCTGGAGGTCGCTTTCGAGGGCGCCGACTGACGCTTGCGGCGACGTCCCGATCGGAGGTGCTACCGGCACAGCAGAATTCCGACCGAAACGAAATACTCACAAGGGACAGGGGCCTCCCTACGAACGAGCAGTCCCGTGGTGTAGTGGCCAATCATATGGGCCTTTGGACGTCGAGCGTGGATTCGTTCGGCGGAAGACAGCCCATGACGGCGGTTCGAATCCGCCCGGGACTACTACTAACCCTTCCAGAGTCCCGGATACTGATGGTGTTGGTCTGGTCGACACGGCGAATATCCATGAGTACGCGAGTGAATTAGACCGTCTCACTTTTCAATCCTAATCCGAACAGTGCCGAGAGTTCACCCGTGGATTTATCATCTCGATACGCAAAAGGAAGGTCACAGGAAGTACCAACGAAATGGAATGTGCACTCAACCATCGAGTAGGGGTCGACGGCGATCCGACCGGTAGTCGCGGCCAGTGTTCCTGAGGGCTTCCCTGGTCCACTGGCGAAGCAGAGACCGGCACTCCAGCGGTCAGTCGGCCATACATCACGCGGACGGGCCGCGTGAACTGGGAGCGATCGAGGATCTATGCAGGAACTAACGTGTGACTGATCCAACCGAGAATACGTCCAAGAGGGACGAGTTGACGGTTCGAGAACAGTTATTCCACGCGGATCTCGACAGGGATCCCGGAGAGACCAACGTTCAACGGTTCGGCATTGACGTCCACCCGGTCGTATTCCCGCTCTCGGTACTCGCACTCGCGGTATTCGTTGTACTCACAATTGGACTGGGAGAGCAGGCCGCAACGGCGTATCAGACGGTGTTCGACTACGTCAACAGAAACTTCGGCTGGCTCTACGTGCTGGCGGTCAACGTTTTCATCATCGCACTGGTCGCCTTTGGGTTCAGCCGGTACGGGAACATCAGACTCGGCGGGCCCGATGCGGACCCAGAGTTTTCTCGGCTCAGTTGGCTCGCAATGCTGTTCACTGCCGGCATGGGGGTTGGCCTCCTGTTTTTCGGCGTTGCTGAACCGATATCCCATCTCCTCTCCGGTGGCGGCTCGTTTTTCGACGTCCCACCGGAAACACCCGCTGCTGGCCGAGCAGCGACGGCGATCACGATGTTTCACTGGGGGTTTCACCCGTGGGCGATCTACGGGGTGGTCGGCCTTGGGCTTGCCTTCTTCGCCTTCAACCGCGGGCTCCCGCTCAGCTTTCGGTCCATTTTCTATCCGCTGCTTGGCGGCCGGATCTACGGCTTGCCGGGCCACGTGGTCGATCTCGCTGCGGTCATCGCGACGATCTTCGGGCTGGCGACAGCTGCGGGACTCGCCGCACTCCAGATCAACGCCGGACTCGACTTCGTGGCCACGACCTACTTCGCCGCCACCATTCCCACCACGATCTGGAGTACGGTCATCATTATCGCGGTGATCATCGCTGTCACCACGCTGTCGGTTCTGGCTGGCCTCGAGAACGGCATCAGGCGGCTGTCACAGGTGAACGTGGTACTGATGGTGGCGTTGCTCCTGTTCGTGGTCGGTGGCGGGCCGACGGTGTACCTGCTCGATGTTTTCGACAGTGGGCTCGGGGCGTATCTGGGGAACTTTCTTGCACTGAGTTTCCATGCGGAAGCATTCGCCGGGTCGGACGCCGACTGGCAACACGGTTGGACGATCTTCTTTTGGGGCTTCTGGATCGTCTGGGCACCGTTCGTCGGCATGTTCATCGCCCGTATCTCGAAGGGGCGAACGATCCGTGAGTTCGTGGGTGGTGTACTGGTCGTGCCAGCGCTGTTCTCGTTAGTCTGGATGGCTGTGTTCAACGGAGCTGCGATTTTCGTCGAACTGAACGTTCTCAGTGGTGGGGTCGTCGGGCCACTCCAGGACCACGGACGGGCCGTCGCGCTGTTCGAGATGCTGTCGTTTTATCCATTCACGTTTGCGACGAGCCTCATCGCTACCGTGAACCTGGTGACCTTCGCAGTAACGTCGATCGATTCGGGATCGCTGGTCACGAGCTATCTGACCGCCGGCGGGAAACAGGAGACGGCGGCACGCCAACGAGTCATGTGGCCGATTCTTATCGGCGGAACCGCGGCTGTGTTGCTGGTGGGGAATGGCCTGAAAGCACTCCAGACCGCGGTTATCGCAACCGGGCTCCCCTTCGTGGTACTCATTCTGGTCATGGTCTACACGATCTATCTGGGGCTTCGTCGCGAGATCGAAATTCACCGATCGGCGGCGTATCGAGAAGCCGTCAAACAGCACACAGACTCGGATCCGGTCGATCCTACTCGCCCGCCTCTGTCCACCCGACGAGACGATTGACCTGTCCAACGCACGGAAATGTGTCTTCGAAGGTACCAGGCGGTGATCAACGGGGAAGCGTCCGTCCACAACTCAGTCTCGCTCTATTTTCGTAACTCGACGATGAAGACCGCTCCCTCGCGCTCGTCATCGGGGTTCGCTTGACGGGCTGTGGTGGGTTGCTCCGTTCGGTCGTCGGTCTCGGATCGGCTGTCTGGGCGACTTGTGTAGGCCGCTCTATCCTCGACCCGGATGTCGCCACCATAGCTCTCGACGAGCGTTTTCACCAGATACAGCCCGATCCCAGTGCCCTGGCTGTCGAGTCCTTTCTCACCCTTGCCAAAGATGGCGTCTTTCTGGTTGTCGGGGACCCCAGGACCGTTATCCGCGACCCGGACGACGACGGTGTCCTCACGTTCTGTCGCCGAAACAGCCACCTTCGGGACCTCCCTATCATTGTGCTGGATGGCGTTTTTGAGCAAGTTTCGAAAGACGGAACCCAGCATGTTGTTGGCCTGCACCGACACCGGTGGGATCGTCGTTTCCTCGGTGAGTTCGACTTCGGGATATGCCGACTCCACTTCCTGGATTTCGCTTTCGAGCATGGTGCGGAGGCCGACCTGCTGTAGCTCCTCTTCTGCCGAGAGCATCACGTCGGCCATCTCCCGTGCCGATGTCGTGAGTTCGACTACGTGATCGGCGTTCTCGAGGATAGTCTCGATGTACTCCTGTAACTCCTCGTCGTCACATTCGGCTTCGAATAACTCGGTATAGGCCGTTATCAACTGGATGTCGTTGCGAATGTCGTGGCGCAATACTTGATTGAGGATCTCGAGGTTGTCGCGTTGTTCCTCTAACTGCCGTTCGTACTCCTTGCGTTCGGTGATGTCCCGAACCAGTGCATGTAATGCCGGTTCCCCCTGGTGCTCGAAACGGCTGAGTTTCACTTCGGCCGGGAATTCGGTTCCGTCGATGCGTTGATGGGTCCACTCGAAGAACGCCTCGCCCTCCTCGAAGGCCGTTTCGACGTGATCCAGTGCCGCTGTTTCCGAATCCGCACCGTCCGGCTGGGTCGACGGTGAGAGGTCCCACGGGGTGTAATTAACGAACTCGTCGACGGACTCGATACCGAACAGTTCAAGTGTCCGCTCGTTGCAGTCGAAGAACCCGTCCCAATCGAGCAACATGAGCGCGTCGCGGGTGTCCTCGAAGAGATTGCGGTACTTCTCCTCGCGCTCCTCGAGTTCGCGTTCGTTCTCCTTTCGGGCGGTGATATCTCTGGCGAGCAGCACTACCTCATCATGCTCCTCGTCTGGTATGGGCGCAATCCGTCCCTCGAACCACGTCTGTTCGCTCTCCAAAGCGAGTGAATACTCCACCGTCTGGACTGCTCCGGTGTCAAGTGACTCCTCGATACCCTCGACGATGGTCTGTGTAACGTCGGGGGGCAACACGTCGGGGGCTTTCGAGCCGATGAGTTCCGACGCGTCATCAACGAGGAGGTCCTCCTGTCTAGTGAGTACCTCTCGATATCGCCCCTGCCTATCGTAGACAACAGTCACGTCGGGGATTGCGTTCGTAATTGCCCGGATCCGGTTTCGCTCGGCAGCGAGCTTCTGTTTTTGAGCTTTGCGCTCGGTGATGTCCCGCACCAGCGCGTGGATAACGGGATCGCCATCGTACTCGAACCGACTGAGCTTCACCTCCGCCGGGAACGTCGTCCCGTCGACGCGCTGGTGGGTCCACTCGAAGAACGCCTCGCCCTCTTCGAAGGCCTCGTCGATCCGTTCGAGTGCCGCGTCCTTCGATTCTCGTCCGTCGGGCTGTGTCGGGGGAGAGAACTCCCAGGGGGAGTACTCGACGAACTCTTCGACCGGCTCGATACCGAACAGTTCGAGTGCCTGCTCGTTGCAATCGACGTAGCCGTCCCGGTCCATAAGCATGAGCGCGTCGCGGGTATCCTCAAACAGGTTGCGGTACTTCTCCTCGCGCTCCTCGAGTTCACGTTCGCGTCGTTTTCGTTCCGTGATATCGACGAGATACCCGAGCAGATGGTTACTCTTGCTGTCTTCCTGAAGGTCTTTGGTGTACTCCATCACCCACCGAACGTCGCCATTCGCGGTGATTACCCGATAGGGATCCGGACTGAACAGGTCGGTTTCTTCGTCGTTGTACTCGGCCATTTCCTGTTTGACTCGGTCGAGATCCTCGTCGTGAACGAGGTCGGCGTAGACGAACTCGTTCGACTGGAGTTCATCGGACGTATACCCGAACACGTCCTCGACGTTCTCCGAGACGTACGTGATGGGCCAGCGCTCCGCGTCCTCCCACTTGAAAACGACTGCAGGCCCTTCCCTGAACATGTCTCTTTCGGCTTCGAGCGCCAGTTCAGCCCGTTTTCGGTCGTCGATATCCTGATGGATGCCCACTGACCGGGTCGGCTCTCCGGTTTCGTCTCGATCTACGACCTTCCCCATGGTTCGCACCCACTTCCAGTCGCCCGACTTCGTCTCCAAGCGGTACTCACACTGGTAATACGGCGTTCTCTTTTCGATATGTTCGGCCAGTGCTTCGTCGTGTCGTGTCTTCCCCTCTGGATGGACGACCTGCTCCCAGTCGTCAAGATTATCTCCCATCTCGGATTGCGTATAGCCCAGCATTTCGGTGAGCAACTCATCACGCGCCACCTCGTCGGTCTCCATGTCCCAGTCCCAAATCCCGAGGTTCGCACCCTCGAGGGCCATCTTCATGCGCTCTTTCGTGGTTCGCAGTTCCTTTTCCCGTTCCTTGCGTTCGGTGACGTCACGACCGTTCACGATGATGCCGTCGATCTCGTCGTCGAGGCGACTGCGCATGGTGGCCTCGAGCCAGCACCACGTTCCGTCAGCCCGAAGACATCGGAATTCGACGGTTTCGGGGTCCTCCGGGGCCGCTCGAACCGTCTCGATCGCATCGAAAAGCGTGTCACTGTCCTCGGGGTGTACGTATTCGCACGCGTCGTCGCCGGTCAGGTCGGTGGGATCGTAGCCGAGGAGACGCTTCACAGCAGGGCTCACGTACGTCATCGTTCCGTCGGGGTCAATGACTACGGTGACGTCGTTTGCCTCCTCGACGAGCTTCCGGTACCATTCACCCGGTCGCTCGTTCCCTGCCGTCTCTGTCTCACTCGGGCCCGACATTAGTGGTAGGTCGTCCCGATTGACGTGTTTTGGGTACTTGAATTGTTCGCGGCGTCGGTGGCGGTTCTCATACTGCGATACCCCAGAAGGCCATTGAGAACTACTCATGAGTAGCAGGAGGTATCCTCACGGATACGCGACCTCATCGCGAGCGTAGTGAACTACTCCACCCTACTCGCTCACGGCTGACGCCGTTCGCTCCTTGAGGGTGGGGCTTCCTGTTTCAACGACGCACTTTGCATCCACGACAGTGGACGGCCCACCAGTCACGGACGTAGGGAGTGCAGTCTCCGCAGGCGTCACTTCGGCGTATCCCACGCCTAACTCTGAAAGACCGCGTTGCAGCACGTTGTACGCGGCATTCTCGTCGCGGTCGGTCTCGAACCCGCACGTCGGACAGGAATGCTCACGCACCCACAACCCCTTCTCAACCTCGACACCACACTCGGCACACTCCTGGGTTGTGCCCTCGGGTTCGACTTTCACGAAGTGCGTGCCCTCGCGGTCGCACTTGTATTCGAGAAAGTCGATGAATGTCCGCCACGACGCCGACGCTCGGTTCCGACTGTTCGACGGGAGTTGCATCATCCCGTGAACGTCGAGGTCTTCCACGGCCACGAGGTCGTACTCCCGAGCGTAGTACGCCGACAGCTTGTGCAAGAAGTCACGCCGTTTCCGTACAATACGAGCGTGGATACGGGCCACGCGACGGCGTTGGTCGTGCCAGTTCTGCGAACCTTCCTGTTTGCGACTCAACGCTCGCTGCTCGCGGTCGAGTCGCCGGTACTCGGATTCGAGATCGAGACTGCCGACCATCGTGCTGTCGGTGTCGTGGGCGTACTTGATGATGCCCACGTCGATGCCGACCATATTCTCGCGGGCAACCTCGTCCAACGCGGGCTTTTTCGGTGTCGAATCTTCGGTTTCGATGCCGAAGGTGGCGTACCACTCGCCCGTTTTCTCTTGCTTGACCGTGACCTGTTTGACGCGGGCATCGTCGGGGATGTCGCGGTGGAGGTGAATCGGAATCTTACCAATCTTGGAAAGTTCGAGGATGGTCTGGCCACTCGTATTCTTGAGTTCGAAACCAGACTGGTTGTAGGTGAGGCTCCGATACTCTCGCGGTGACTTCCACGTGAGCATCCCGACCTTGTGCCCATTTTCCTTCTGTTCTTTGAGTCGGTCGAGGTTGTCGCTGACGCGGCGGGCGACCATCTGCAACACTTTCGAGTACACGTCGTTCAACTCGTCCCACCAGTCTTTCAGGTCGGGCAGTATGTTCTGCATCACGGTGTAGGACAGGTACTCGTCGGTGTTGCGGAGTTCGTACAGGTAGTGGTTGTAGAGTTGCCTACAGGTATCGGTATGCCGCTCTAACTCGTCTGTGACGGACTCGCTCGGCTTGATGCGATACCTGTAGTTGTAGTTCATTGTGTTACTCGTCTTGGTCGTCGGGGTCGCTGACGCGGATGACTTTCACGTCTGCGCCGCGCCAGTCTTTGGGAACGGTGACGTGGGCACTCCCGCCGAACTCCTTGGCTTCTCGGTCGATGATTTCCTCGCCTTCCAACTCAAACGTGCCCATACATGACTATATACCCAATATATATTTTAGTTGTTTCGGTTGAGAGTGACAATGGCATACGGCTGTATCCCCGCCCTACTGCGCTACTCGGCCTTCGGCCTGCGTTGCTCCTTGAGGACGGGGACTTAGCCTGTAAAAGTTAAATCCCGTCCGGACGGACGTCGGGTATGGCCGATCTACAGGCTCACCACTTCGGAATCATCGTCGAGGATATCGAGGAATCGCTCTCCTTCTACCGGGACACGCTCGGGTTGGAGGTGGCCGCGGAGTTCACCCTGGATGGAGACGGGATCGCGACCGCGATCGACGTCGAGGGAGTGACGGGGCGGTTCGCACACCTGGATGCGGGCGGGGCCCGCATCGAGTTGATCGAGTATGAGCCGGCCGGGGAGACGGCGAGAGCCGAGGCGGTCAATCAACTCGGAGCGAAACACGCGGGCTTCGAGGTCGACGACATCGATGCCTTCTATGCGGATCTCCCGGATTCGGCCTCGCCGATCGCGGAGCCCCAACGAAGCCAAAGCGGAGCGAGGATACTCTTCTTCGAGGATCCCGACGGGAACATCCTCGAAGTCATCAGTACCTAACTCGCCGATTCAGCAGAAAAATCGACCCCGCAACGAGCGAGTGGGTCGTCAGACCCCGAGCGAAGGAGGGTCGGGTCGTTTATTCGCCCTGAACGGCTTCTTGGATGTCCGAAACGATGTCGGGATTACGAAGCGTGCTGGTGTTGCCGAGTTCCTCGTCGTTCGCGATGTTCTCGAGGAGTCGACGCATGATCTTCCCGGAGCGCGTCTTGGGGAGTTCGGGCGTGAAGATGACCTGCTCGGGCTTCGCGATCGGTCCTATCGCGTCGTTGACGCCGGCGATGATCCGGTCGCGAAGCTCGTCGGTCTCCTCGTATCCTTCCTCGGTGATGACGTAGGCGTAAACCGCCTCGCCTTTGATCTCGTGCTCGCCACCGACGACGGCGGCCTCCGCGACGCCCTCGACGCCGACGATCGCTGATTCGATCTCCATCGTCCCGAGGCGATGTCCGGAGACGTTGATGACGTCGTCGACGCGACCGAGCACGGTGATGTAGCCGTCCTCGTCGATCTTCGCGCCGTCCTCCGGGAAATAGACCCAATCGTCGGGATCGTCGCTTTCGACGTCGGAGTACTCCGCCCAGTACTCCTCGATGTAGCGCTCGTCGTTATTGTATAGCGTACGCAACATTCCGGGCCATGGCTTTTGAATGGTGAGGTAGCCCGCGTTCCCCGGATCGACCTCCGCTCCACTGACGTCGACGATCTGGGCGTCGATCCCCGGAAGTGGCGGGCCGGCCGACCCCGGCTTCATTTCGGCGATTCCGGGCAGCGTCGTGATCATCATTCCGCCGGTTTCCGTCTGCCACCAGGTATCGACGATCGGGCAGGATTCGTCGCCGATATGCTTGTAGTACCACTTCCACGCGCGCGGATTGATCGGCTCGCCAACGGTCCCGAGTAGCCGGAGACTCGAGAGATCGTGCTCGGCCGGATACTCCTCGCCCCACTTCATGAACGCGCGGATGGCCGTCGGCGCGGTGTACAGCTGGGTCGCCTCGTACTCCTCGATGATCTCCCAGAGTCGATCGCGGTCGGGATGATCGGGCGTTCCCTCGTACATCATGGTCGTTGTACCCAGTGCGAGGGGGCCGTAGACGATATAGGAGTGGCCGGTGATCCAGCCGATGTCGGCCGAGCAGAAATAGGTGTCCTCGGGTTTGATGTCGAGGACCGCCTGTGAGGTCCAACTCGCCCACGCGAGGTAGCCGGCAGTCGTGTGTTTGACTCCCTTTGGCTGGCCGGTGGTTCCGGAGGTGTACATCAAAAACAGCATATCCTCGGCGTCCCGGGTGACAGGGTCGACCGTCGCGCCCTCGTGGTCGCTCACGAGATCGTCGTAGTCGATCTGATCGTCTCCCAGCTCGTGGCCGAAGTCGTCTCCGTTCGGGCCGAGACGGTCGACGACCACGGTGGTCGTCTCCTGATCGACGCCGGCAAGCCCCTCGTTGGCCTTCGAGAGGTGATCGAGGGGATCCCCACGGCGATAGTAGCCATCACAGGTGATGAGATACTCCGAATCCGCGGAGTTCATGCGCGTGGCGAGTGCGTCCGCGGAGAACCCGGCGAAAACGACGCTATGGGGGGCCCCGATACGCGCGCACGCGAGCATCACGATCGGCAACTCGGGGATCATGGGCATGTACATCGTGACGACGTCGTCCTCCTCGACGCCGAGGTCACGCAGGGCCGCCGCAGCCTCGTTCACCTCGCGGTGGAGTTCCGCGTAGGTGTAGGTCCGGTTCTCCTCATCGACGGGTTCGCCGACCCATTCGATGGCAGCCTCGTCGCCGCGCTCCGCGAGATGGCGATCGAGGCAGTTAGCCGACGCGTTCAGCTCGCCGCCGGTGAACCACTCATAAAACGGCGGATCGTCGTCATCGAGCACCCGGTTGTAGGGAATCTCCCACTCGAGCAGGTCCGCCGCCGCCTGCCAACAGTTCGGCCAGTTCGCCTCGAACTCCTCGTAAATATCCGAATCGGTTACGTTTGCCTGCTGTGAAAACGACGCAGGCGGGTCGAAGACGTCCTGGTCCGCGAGTCGTGCTTCCAGTTCGGCTTCCTCATCCGTACCAGACATTACGATCGATGATTAACATCGTTGGCTATAAACGTATGGTAATTCGGGCTGACGGGGGCCGGATTTCCCCGACGGGAGTCGGATCCAGCGTCGACTACCCGAAGTTCTCGATCTTGGCGGCTTGACGGTTGGCTCCCGCCGCATCGAGTGCGGCCTCCGCGTCCTCGACGAAGGCCGCGAATCCGTAGACGAACACCTGCTCGCCTTCGGTGCCGGCCAGTACGTCAGCGACGACGGGGCCGAGATCGGCGTTGGAGTCCTCCAGGAGATGAACCGTCGCTCCTCGCTCCCGGAGGGCCGTCAGGCGCGTGCGATGTGCGGGGGTCTCGTCTCGATAGACGATCGCGACCTCGTTGCCGTCCGCTAGTGCGCGTTCGCCGATACCGATCGCGGGGCCGATACCCGGTCCGCCGGCGAGAACCACGACACGAGATTCGCCCTCGTAGTGATCGTTCCCGTAGGGGCCCTCCATTTCAAGTGTATCGCCGGGAGCAAGCGAGGCAAGGTACTCGGAGAAGGGACCGCCCTCGTCGGGTTCGATCGCGATCGTCGTCTCGAAGGTCGAGTCGGCATCGGGCGAGGAGAGCGTGTAGAACCGCGAGTACTCCTCGCTGTCGACTACGCCGGTGAGCTTGAGAAACTGCCCTGGTTCGGCGTCGAATCCCTCCGGAGACTCGAACGTGATCGCGACCGTGTCCGATCCGACGTCCTCGACCGTTGTGACGGTGACGGTTGCGTCCATACGGACGGTTGATCGTTCACACACAAACCAGTTCCCGTCGCGATCGGCCCCGGGAGGACTCGAGGCGATTCGGATATCCGACTGCTCGAACTCCGGAGTTCGATGGGCGTCGAACTGACGCTCGATCACCGTTCGCGGATCGGTCGAATGGAGTGGACGATCGGAGGTGATACACGGGTATACTCGTCTGGGAAATTTTATTTCCTCCATATATCGGTGAAAAGTTGACGTTCGTTCGGAATTATCTCGGTGCGCGCTTTCAGAAGTCTTTTGATTCGTGCAGTAGAACCACCGAAACAGCATGGTTGCGGACTTCAATTGGGCCATCGGCGGAGAGGCCGGCGATGGCATCGACTCGACGGGCAAGATCTTCGCCCAGGCGCTTTCACGCTCGGGTCGGCACGTCTTCACCTCAAAGGACTTCGCGTCCCGAATCCGCGGCGGATACACCGCCTATAAGGTGCGGACGTCGGTCGACAGGGTACAAAGCGTCGTCGACCGACTCGACGTCCTGATCGCGTTAACCCCGCGGACGATCGAGGAAAACCTCCCGGAACTCCACGAGGGCTCGGTCATCATCTACGATGGCGAACGAACCACGATGCAGGACATCGAGATCCCGGAGGGGATGGTCGGACTCGACGTCCCGCTCAAACGACTCGCCGAGGAGGCCGGCGGAGCCATCATGCGGAACGTTGTGGCGCTCGGCGCCGCCTGTGAGGTCACCGACTTCCCGATCGAGAACCTCGATTCTGCACTCGAAAAGCGCTTCGGGAACAAAGGGAAGAAGCTCGTCGAGAACAACAAGGAGGCAGCCCGCGCGGGCCAATCATACGTCGCGGAGGAGTTCGACCACGAGTTCTCATACGAACTGGAGACGACCGATTCCGATTACGTCCTGTTGAACGGCGACCAGGCCATCGGCATGGGTGCGATCGCCGCCGGCTGTCGGTTCTACTCCGGCTACCCGATCACGCCCGCGACGGACGTGATGGAGTACCTCACCGGACGGATCGAACAGTACGGCGGCGAGGTCGTCCAGGCCGAAGACGAGCTCTCGGCGATCAACATGGCTCTGGGTGCCGCCCGCGGCGGAGCACGATCGATGACGGCGACCTCCGGTCCCGGCATCGACCTGATGACGGAAACGTTCGGACTCGTCGCGACTTCGGAGACGCCGCTCGTCATCTGTAACGTGATGCGTTCGGGGCCCTCCACGGGAATGCCGACGAAACAGGAACAGGGCGATCTGAACGGGATGTTGTACGGCGGCCACGGTGAGATCCCGCGATTCGTCCTCGCGCCGACGACGATCGACGAGTGCTTCTGGAAAACGGTGGAGGCGTTCAATCTCGCCGAGAAGTACCAGATCCCCGTTTACCTCACCGCCGATCTGGCGCTTGCGGTGACCGAACGGACCTTCGATCCCGAAACGTTCGACATGGATCAAGTCGACGTCGATCGTGGCTTCGTGGTCGACGAGGAATCGATCGACGCCCACCAGACCGACAAGAACCAGTTCAAACCCCACGAGATCACGGAAGACGGGATCTCGCCACGAGCGTTCCCGGGGACTGACGGCGGCGCACACATGTCGACGGGCCTCGAACACGACGAGCTCGGCCGGCGGACCGAGGACCAGGAGATGCGCGTCGAACAGGTCGACAAGCGGTCACGGAAGGTCGAGACCGCGCGCGAACGGGAGGACTGGAGCCCACGGGAGTTCGGCGATTCGGATGCCGAAACACTCGTCATCACGTGGGGATCGAACGAGGGCGCGCTGATCGAGGCGCTTGACTACCTCGAGGAGGACGGGACCGACGTTCGAGTCCTCTCCGTCCCCTACGTCTTCCCACGTCCGGATCTCACCGAGGACGTACAGGCGGCCGAGAACGTGATCGTCGTCGAGTGTAACGCGACCGGACAGTTCGCCGACCTGATCGAACACGACGTGCTCGAACGGGTCGACCGCATCAACAAATACACCGGCGTGCGATTCAATGCGGATGAACTCGCACGTGAAATAACGGAGACGCTGGAGGCATAATCAATGAGCTCAGACGTTCGATTCACCGACTTCAAAACGGATAAACAGCCGACGTGGTGTCCGGGGTGCGGGGACTTCGGTACGATGAACGGGATGATGAAGGCCCTCGCGGAGACGGGCAACGATCCCGACAATACCTTCTTGGTCGCTGGCATCGGCTGTTCGGGAAAGATCGGGACCTACATGAAAAGCTACGCGCTCCACGGCGTTCACGGTCGCGCGCTTCCCGTGGGAACCGGGGTCAAACTCGCTCGTCCCGACATCGAGGTCATGGTGGCCGGCGGCGACGGCGACGGCTACTCGATCGGCGCGGGTCACTTCGTTCATGCAGTCCGACGAAACGTCGACATGACCTACGTCGTGATGGACAACCGCATCTACGGGCTCACGAAGGGGCAGGCATCGCCGACCAGCCGCGAGGACTTCGAGACCTCCACCACGCCGGATGGGCCACAGCAGCCGCCGGTCAACCCACACGCGCTGGCGCTCGCCTCCGGCGGCTCCTTTATCGCCCAGTCGTTCTCCTCGGACGCGCTTCGCCACCAGGAGATCATCCAGGAGGCGATCGAACACGACGGGTTCGGCTTCGTAAACGTCTACTCGCCGTGTGTGACCTTCAACGACGTGGACACCTACGACTACTTCCGCGACTCGCTTGTCGATCTCTCGGAGACCGATCACGATCCGACCGATCGCGAGGCGGCAAAGGAGGTCATCTTTGACTCCGAGGCGGAGTATCAGGGCGTCCTCTATCGTGACGACGAATCGGTCCCCTACGGACAACGGCATGGAGTCGACAGCGACATGTCCGACATCCCGGACGGAGCACCCGAGGATGCGATGGACCTCGTTCGCGAGTTCTACTGAGAGGATACCGGCGGTTCTCCCGTTTTTCGACCCCTTCAAGAGGACGGAACACCCCGAGCGGACGGGGCGTATCAACAACACTCATTAGCGACACGAGACACGTTCGGGTATGAGCGATCGTTTCGACGTGGTTATCGCCGGTGCCGGTCCCGCGGGCGCACAGTGTGCCCGCGATCTCGCGGCGCGGGACTACGACGTTCTCGTTCTCGAGACGGAACCGGAAGCTGAGTTCCCACGTCAAAGCAATAAATCGACCGCAGGCACGTTCCCGTCGATGATGGCCTCTTTCGGCGTTCCCGACGACGTCGTGATGCAATATACCGACGCGGTCGTCCTGGAGTCGCCGAACGACCACTACGTCCGGGATCAGCCCGGTGCAGTCCTCGAATTTGCCGAGTTCAAACGGTGGCTGGTGGCCGACGGCCGCAGCAAAGGGGCCGAATATCGCTTCGATTCACGCGCGACGGCTCCGATCGAGGAGGCCGGCTCCGTCGTCGGCGTCCGATACGACGGATCGACGGAGGTGTACGCCGACGTCGTGATCGACGCGACCGGTCCCGCCGCACCGCTCGCGAAGGCGCTCGACGTCTGTGATCTCAAACGGGAAAACCAGGCGATCGGCATCGAGTGGGAGCTTTCCGGCATCGATCTCGACGCGCCCGGCTATGCCGATCTCCACGACGCGATGATGCTGCGGCTCGATCACGACATCGCGCCCGGCGGCTATTCATGGATCTTCCATACCGGTGGGGACACCGCCAAGGTCGGACTCTGCTATATCCAGAACGACCGCCACCGCGAGCACGCCGACGACGGCTTGACCATCGACGGCTATCTCGATCGCTGGCTCGAATCCGATCCGCGGTTCACGAACGCAAACAGGATGGAGGGACGAGTCCACCGCGGGTCCGCCCATATCCAGTTGCCAAGCGATCTGAGTACCGACGGCTTCATGGCGATCGGCGATACGGTACCGACGATCGATCCGCTGTGGGGCGAGGGGATCCACAAGGGGATGAAATCGGGACGTGTCGCCGCCGCAACCGCCGATCGATGCCTCACTCCGGCCGAACCGGACACCTCCGCCGAGAACATGGCGGTCTATGACGATCTGTGGCACACCGAGGTCGCACCGCGAGTCCGCAAGCGACTGTTGATGACCGAGTTGCTGTATCTCGCCTCGAATGATCGCTACGACCGGCTCATGCGCGATCTCAGAAGTTCCGATGGCGACACGCTAGCACGGATCAACGCCGGCGATCGGAGTGCCTTCCCGAAGCTGTTACACACCAGTGATCTCCGGTTGCTCGGACGATTCGCCAAAGAACGGTTCCTTGAAGGCTCAAGCCGCTGGGGCGATAGCTGATCGGATTCCACTCGCGAACGGACCCTCGAAGCGGAGACCCGCGTCGGAGAAGACACAAAGTTCACGTTACCTCGCGAGTGAGTGGTCTCCAATGGAACGACGGACCCCGGGCTTGCTCGGCGCGATCCGCATCGACGTCGCTCGGCTCCATGCGACGTGGATGGAGCTGGTGTTCCCCCGCCAACTCGACGCGAGCAGCGTCCTCGGCCGGTGGAGACCCGAGACGACACTACAGAAGGCCGCCTACAACCTCTGGGCCGCGATCGGCGTTCCGCTCGTCGTGCTCGGCTATCCCCTGTTGCTCGTGGGATTCGCGACGCGGTATTACGCCGCGCGACTCGACTCGGCCGCGACCCGTCTCGGGATTCTCGGCGCGGTCGGGGTCGCGACGGTGGCGTGGGGCATCCTGACGGTCATCACTCGCATACAACTCTCCGCGGAGGCGTTCCTCGCGGTTGCCGCCGCCAGCGTGGTCGCGATCGTTTCCGCCGGCCTCGCGGCGTTGTTCGCGAACGTCGGTGGCAGGGGTACGAGCGTCGCGTTGGCGTATCCCAGCGCGATGACTGCGCTGTTTCTTCCACCGGTCGTCGCGGCGCTTTTCACCCCCTCGCTCGGCAACGTCATCTTTCCCAACAGTACGGAGCTTGCGGTGTGGATCCTCGATACCCTGCTTGCGTTCGGCGGGATCAACGCGTGGATACGGGCGAACTTCACGCTTGAGGGAACCGGCTACGTGTTGATGTGGTTCGCACTCGCGATCCCGACCGGGTGGCTGCTCGGGCTGCTCGTCGCGCTGGCCGATGTCGTGCGTCCCAAAGACGGTGCCTAACTGGGATCGAACACGTATTCAACGCTTCTGGACGTCGACGCCCGTACACTCGAAGCGGCCCACTGTCCGTTCCAGGTACCAGATCCGCGGCCTCGCCGTGAGATGATCTTCGCGGGAGTCCGTCCGGGGCCTGTAAATCACAATCTATATTTATGTGAATAGAATTACGGGAATATATGGGGCAGCAGACGACTACGGAATCCATCGAGTCGTTACTCGCAAGCGTTCAAGAACACGTTGACGACCCCGAGCTTTCATTTAAACTTCGAACGGCACGACAGAAGGTCGTACTCTGTGACGACAGGCTGAACGAGTACGAAAAAGCCTTGGACAACGCCGAAATCGATCAACAAACCCTCGAAAACCTTCGCCAATTGGGATATCTCAATTGAATCTCCGACGCTTCGCCACTAACCGAACGTAGGCGCTCGCCCCCCTCACGGTGTCAGCAGCGTTGACCGGAAGCGAGCAGGCAGGGAAGGAAGCTATCTCTCGCTATCGACACCGACTCCGGGTCCTCCGACGCGGGAATCGTTTTGGACGACCCTAACGGAGTACTCTCACACTTTTGTTGAACGCACGCCTGAGTCATGGATATGGATAGATGGAAACAACGGGCCGTCGGGTATTTCCTCTTCGTCGGGGTGGCTCTCGTGTTGACTGCGATGGGGTATCAGTGGGGGATGCGGGTGTATGAAGGCCGGCCCCGAACGCTCCTCGACTCGTTTCAGTTTGCCGTCGAGATGTTCACGACGACGGGGTTCGGTGGTGATTCGCCCTGGACGAGCCCGGAGATGCAAGCGTTCATCGCCGTGACCGACTTGCTCGGAATGGCGGTACTCGTCGGCGCCTTACCGGTGTTGGTGGGTCCGCTTTTGGAGCGGGCGTTATCCACCGCGGCCCCACAGAAACTGACTACGGACGTCACCGATCACGTCGTGATCTGTTCGTACACGACGCGGGCGGAAGAACTCATCGAGGAACTCGATTCCAATGCCGTCCCGTACGTGATCGTCGAACCTGACCGCGGCCGAGCGGACGAACTGTACGAGGACGGCCACCGCGTGATCAGAGCAGATCCGGAGTCGACGGAGGGGCTGGAAGCTGCCCGACTCCGATCCGCTCGCGCACTGTTCGCGGACGTGTCGGATCAGGTCGATGCAAGTATCGTTCTCGCCGCGAAGGAACTTGCCGGCGATCTACCCGTCGTGAGCGTCGTCGAGGATGCAAACCGAGAGAAATACCATCGGTTAGCCGGTGCCGACCACGTCCTCTCACCCCGGCAATTACTCGGGGAGAGCCTCGCTCAGAAGGTTACAACTGCTCTCCGATCGCAGGTGGATGAGGCCGTCGAGATCAGTGAGTATTTGCAACTTGCGGAGGTGTCGATCCGGCACGGAAGCGACTTGGCCGGGACGACGTTAGCCGACAGCAGGATTCGCGAACGGTCGGGTGTCAACGTGATCGGGGCCTGGTTCCGTGGCGAGTTCGACGCCTCGCCATCTCCCGACGCAACGCTGATGGCCGGGACCGTTCTGATCGTGTCCGGTCGATCCACCCAGTTAGAACGACTCGTTGAGATGACCCACTCTTCGGTTCGAGAGTTCCAAGTCGGGAAAACGGTCGTCGTCGGCCATGGAACGGTTGGCCGGACCGTCACGAGCGAACTTGATGACGTCGGGATTCCCTACACGGTCGTTGATTGGGTTGACGAGGAGGGCGTGGACGTGGTTGGCGATGCAACTGAAACGGAAACGCTCACTGCAGCCGGGATCGAAGAGGCACAAACCGTGGTTCTCGCGTTACCCGACGATACCACGACCGAGTTCGCAACGCTCGTGGTCCGCGATCTGGCACCCGATACGGAGATCATCACCCGGGTCGAGGAGAACGCAAACGTCTCGAAGACGTACCGTGCCGGAGCGGACTACGTGTTATCCCTGGCAACGGTAACCGGTCGGATGTCCGCGTCCTATCTCCTGGAAAACCGTGATGTGTTATCGTTAAACCAACAAGTCGAGGTTACGCGGACGCCTGCCCCGAAGATCGTCGGGCAAACGATCCAGGATGCGGATATTCGAAAGCAAACCGACTGTACCGTTATCGCCATCAAGCGGAATGACGACGTCATTACCGATATCGGCCCCGAGACGAAGATCACGGACGATGACGAACTCGTTATCGTCGGAACGGACGACGGAATTCGCGAGTTCGAGCGGCTGTTTACCTGAACTCCGATGGCGGAGTCGCCGTTCTCGAGGGTGTGGTGAACGGGACGACTCGTCTGCTCCCGATCACCCGAACGTTGATGCGACTCGAACGGCGATGTAGCGGGTATGGACGAGTCGGATCCTTCGGAACGAATACGATGGCTAACACGGGAGATCGAATCCGAACTCGGAAGCCGAGAGGACGTTACAGGGTTCAAAATCCGATCCACGGAGGATCCCGGAGTTCACGTGCACGTCGAGACGGCGGACGGGACGAAATTATATCACGTGACACTCGAGCACCCTCTCGACGATGCCAAAGAAACCCACTGGAGTTACCTCGGGGAGGTCCGCGAGGAGTGACTCACGCGCTCGTTTCCGGGTTCATAAGCCCGTCCGCATCCGAGTGACGGTATGCTCACGTTCATCGGCCTCGGACTCTACGACGAGCGATCGATAACCGTCGAGGGACAGGAGATCCTTCGTGCGGCCGATCGCGCGTTCGCGGAGTTCTACACGAGTCGACTCGTCGGCGCCGACATCGACGATCTCGAGGCGCACCACGGCATCAACATCGAGGTTCGCGACCGGGCGGGCGTCGAGCAGGATCCCGATCCGATCCTGGATGCGGCCGAGACCGCGGACGTCGCCTTCCTCACCGCCGGCGACACGATGGTCTCGACGACGCACACCGATCTGCGACTTCGCGCCGAGGAACGCGGGATCGACACGCGGGTGATCCACGGAGTCACCGCCCAGTCGGCCGCCTCGGGGCTAACGGGCCTGCAGAACTACCGGTTCGGGAAGGCCGTCACGCTGCCGTTCCCGTACGCCCACGGAGGCGAGTCGGTTCCCGAAAGCGTGATCGAGACGATCGAGGCCAACCGCGAGCGCGGGCTCCACACGATCGTCTATCTGGACATCAAGGTCGGGATGGGTCCACGGGGGCCCGATCCCGATCACGAGGAGTACATGTCGGCCGACCACGCCGCGGACCTGCTCGCGACCGATTGGGCGGACGTTCTCGCGGTCGCGGTTGCCCGCGCGGGCAGTCCGGACCCGATAGTGGCCGCGGATCGCCTCTCGACACTCGCCGAGCGGGACTTCGGCGACCCGCTCCATCTGCTCGTGATCCCCGGCGACCTCCATCACGTCGAGGCGGACGCACTCGCGGGACTGGCGAACGCGCCCGCGGAACTGCTTCCGGAACAGTGACTGGCTCGTCCGATTCCGCGTTGTCCTTCCGCTCGACGCGGACGGGAAGCGATTAGTCGCCCCGTCCGGAAGGGCCGGTATGGAGACGACTCACGCCTTTGAGGGACTCACGTGTCACGAGTGTGGGAGCGACCACGCACTGACCGCGTCGGCTCGCTGTCGCGAGTGTGGCGGGGCGCTCGATCCGTCCTACGACTACGACGCGATCGATCCGGCGACGATCCGGCAAGCCCCGGACGGCGGGAGCGAGAGCACAGGCAGCGAGAGCACGGAGAGCCCGGGGAGCGAGGACGCAGTCGGCGCCAGTAACGACCGGGATTCGGGACTGTGGCGCTTCGAGGCACTCCTGCCGTTTCCGGCCGAAATGGCCGTCTCGGCCCACGAGGGATCAACGCCGCTCGTCGCCGCCGATCGGCTCGCCGCGGAACTCGACGTCGCGAACGTCTTCATCAAGGATGAGGGGAGGAACCCGACCGGGACGGTCCTCGATCGCGGCCTGTCGGTCGCGATGACGGCCGTCGCGGGGCTGGTCGACGCGGACGGATCGAGCGGAGACGGACCGCGCGGCGACGTCGTCGAGCCGCTCGTGTGTGCCTCCCCCGGAAACGCCGGCCAGTCGATGGCCGCCTACGCGGGTCGAACGGACCTTCGGTCGTACGCGTTCGTCCCCTCCCGCTGTGCCTTCTCGAACAAGGCGATGACGAACGTCCACGGCGGAGAGATGCGCGTCGTCGGCGGGCGTCATCCGGACGCCGTCGCGGCGGTCGACGAGCAACTCGCGACCGATTATACCGACCTCGCGGAGTTCGAAACGCCGTTTCGCCATGAGGGGACAAAGACGATCGCCTACGAGATCGCCGCCGATCTGGGGTGGACTGCCCCGGACGTGGTCGTCGTTCCGGTCGCAAGCGGCGAGGTCATCGCCGGGATCGCCAAGGGCTTTCGGGAGCTTTCCGCTCTCGACCTGCTCGAGGATCGCCCCCGGCTGGTCGCCGCCCAACCCGAGGGATGTGCGCCGATCGCCGCAGCCCTCGACCGCGGGATCGACGACCCCGAACCGTGGGGGACCCCCGACACGATCTGTGGCGAACTGGAGATCCCGGATCCGGAAGGGGGTGCGTGGGCGGTCGACGCCGTTCGCGAGAGTGACGGTCGCGGCGTGACCGCCAGCGACGCGGATATCCTCGAGAGCGCGGTCGCAGTCGCCCAACACGAGGTACTGGAGATGGGTGCTGCCGGCGGGGTCGCTCCGGCCGGCGCCTGGAAACTCGCGGAGGATGGGTGGTTCGACGGCGACGAGACGGTCGTCCTCCTCAACACCGACTCCGGGCTCAAAACGCCCGATGTGTTGCGCAGCCATCTAATGGGCAAGGGAATCTGAGGCCGCATCGGGTTCGCGCTCGCGTTCACCTCCGATTTCGCGTCCGCTCTTTGATCCTCGTGAGACCGACTCCGCGTCCGATCCCGGTCCACGGGAGACGATCGCATGCCGACGAGCCGGCACGAAAGGTTTACGCGGAGCAGTTGCCTACCGGACCCCAATGAGTCGCGGCCCCGAGTTGATAATCACCGAAAAGGAGAACGCCGCCAGACGGATCGCGGACATCCTCAGCGGGGAGTCCGCCGAATCCGAGCGGATGAACGGCGTGAACGTCTACAAATGGGGCGGAACGCGATGCATCGGCCTGTCCGGACACGTCGTCGAAGTCGACTTTCCGGCGGAATACGACGACTGGCGCGACGTCGAGCCCGTGGAACTCATCGACGCACCGGTGAGCAAGGAGCCGACGCGGGAGAACATCGTCGCCGCTTTGCGTCGGATCGCGCGCAACGCCTCCCGGGTCACGATCGCGACGGACTACGATCGGGAGGGTGAGCTGATCGGCAAGGAGGCCTACGAGCTCGTTCGCGAGGTGAACGAGGACGTCCCGATCGACCGCGTCAGGTTCTCGTCGATCACCGAAAACGAGGTACAAAGCGCCTTCGCCGACCCGGATGAACTCGATTTCGACCTCGCAGCCGCCGGCGAGGCCCGCCAGGTGATCGATCTGATGTGGGGAGCGGCACTCACCCGATTCCTCTCGCTTTCGGCCCGCCAGCTTGGCGACGATTTCATCTCGGTCGGACGAGTGCAGGGGCCGACGCTCAAGCTCATCGTCGATCGCGAACGCGAGATCCAGGCGTTCGATCCCGAATCCTACTGGGAGCTGTTCGCGGATCTCGAAAAGGACGGTTCTGACGCCTTCCAGGCACAGTACTTCTTCCGAGATACCGACGACAACGAGGCCGAACGCGTCTGGGATGCGGACGTCGCGGAAACGCTTTCGGAGGCGTTGGATGCTGCGACGGACGTGACCGTCGATAACGTTCGGCGTCGGACACGAACCGACGATCCCCCTGCCCCCTTCAACACCACACAGTTCATCCGCGCGGCCGGATCGCTCGGCTACTCGGCCCAGCGCGCGATGTCGATCGCCGAGGACATCTATACGGCCGGCTACATCACGTATCCGCGGACCGACAACACGGTGTATCCCGACGATCTGGATCCCCGCGAGTTGTTGGAGGCGTTCCTCGACTCCGGCTTTTCCGAGGAGGCGTCCTCCCTGCTCGATCAGGAGACGATCGAACCGACCGAAGGCGACGAGGAAACGACGGACCACCCGCCAATCCACCCGACCGGCGAGCTTCCCTCGCGGTCGGACCTCTCCGAGGACGAGTGGGCGGTCTATGAACTCGTCGTGCGACGCTTCCTCGCGACGTGTGCCCCGCCTGCGACCTGGGAGCACCTTCGGGTCCTTGCGCTTGCGAACGACGAGGCGACGACGATCGCGACCGATGCCGACGCCCGCGCCGCGCTCCAGGACCCGGAGGCGGCCGAAGAAGGGATGGAGCCGACGCTTGCGGCCGACGGCGGCCTCCGACTGAAGGCAAACGGCAAACGGCTTCTGGAGGCCGGTTACCACGACGTCTACCCGTACGGCTCCACGAGCGAGACGGTCGTCCCGGACGTCGAAGAGGGCGAGACGCTCGCGATCGACGACCGGCGACTCGAGGCCAAGGAGACGCAGCCGCCGAGACGCTACGGCCAGTCGCGGCTCATCGAGGAGATGGAGTCGCGCGGATTGGGGACGAAGGCGACGAGACACAACGCCCTCGAAAAGCTCTACGACCGCGGTTACATCGAAAACGACCCGCCGCGACCGACCAGGCTCGCGGAGGCGGTCGTCGAGGCCGCAGAGGAGTTCGCGGATCGGATCGTCTCCGAGGAGATGACCGCACAACTCGAGGAGGACATGCAGGCGATCGCCGCCGGCGAGGCCGACTACGAGGAGGTGACCGCCGAATCGCGCGAGCTTCTGGAGGCCGTCTTCGAGGAGCTTTCCGACTCGCGGGAGGCGATCGGTGATCACCTGCGGGAGTCGCTTAAGGCGGATCGGACGATCGGTCCCTGCCCCGAGTGTGGATCGGACCTGCTGATCCGGAAGTCGCGGTACGGATCCCATTTCATCGGGTGTGACGGCTATCCCGACTGTGAGTACACCCTTCCGTTGCCCTCGACGGGCAAACCGATCATCCTGGAGGAGACCTGTGAGGAACACGACCTCCACCACGTCAAGATGCTTGCGGGCCGCAAGACGTTCGTCCACGGGTGCCCGCAGTGTAAAGCCGAGGAGGCGGACGCTACGGAGGATACGGTTATCGGCGAGTGTCCCGACTGCGGCGAGGAACACGGCGGCGAACTCGCGATCAAACAGCTCCGCTCCGGCTCGCGGCTCGTCGGCTGTACGCGATATCCGGACTGTGACTACTCGCTGCCGCTCCCGCGCCGCGGCGAGATCGAGGTGACCGACGAGACGTGCGAGGAACACGATCTGCCACATCTCCGGGTCCACTCGGGCGACGAGCCCTGGGATCTCGGGTGTCCGATCTGCAACTACCGGGAGTATGAGGCCCGCCAGAACGGCTCGGAGCTCGAGACTTTGGAGGGAATCGGCGAGCGGACCGCGGAAAAACTCGAGGACGCCGGTGTCGAGGGCGTGGCGGACCTGAAGGAGGCCGACCCGGACGACATCGCCGACCGCGTCGAGGGGGTTGCCCCGGACACGGTTCGGGACTGGCAGGCGAACGCGGACTGATCGGCGGCCGACCATCGGCTGTTCGGTACGGTTCGGTACGGTTTGGTTCGGTTTGCCACGGTTTGGCACGGTTCGATGCAGCTCCTCGTTCTCGTTTCTGTGTTTTCCGCTTCGATTCCGAGAACCGCATGACTACGGCGTGGTAAACTCGGATTAATCCCGTTGAATTCGACTGGAGTACCGTTCGAATATATCCCCCCAGCGACCCGAGAGAGGAACGTAATGAACCGAAACCGCTCTCGGCTGCTCGATCAGTTGACCGACGACGAATCACCCACTCGCCTGGGACGACGACGGATGATGGCCCTCGGCGCGGGCGTGGGAACGACCCTCCTTGCCGGCTGTACGGGGACGTCGGGGCTTCCCGGATCGGATGGATCGTCTCCGTCCGGATCGAATTTCCGGTTATTGATAAGCGATATGCCGGCCGACATCGGCGATTTCGATCGCCTGGACGTCACCTTCGACAGTGCTCGGATATTCGACGGCGAGGACGACTCCGAGGGTGATGAGGATACGGCGGAGCCCGAGAACGAGACTGAAACCGACTCCGAGAACGAGACGGAGACTGAGTCCGAGACTGAGTCCGAGACTGAGAATGAGACGGAGTTTGAAAACGAGACGGAGTCTGAGAACGAAACTGAGACCGACTCAGAGAACGAGACCGACTCCGACGATCAGGTCGAAACCACGGAGATGGAGGATAGCGACGGCGAGACGGACGACCCCGAGGGAGAGCCCGATTCGGGATCCGACGATCGCGTCGAACGACAGCGGGATTTCTACGTCCTCGATCTCGACGGTGCGACGGTCGATCTGACACAGGTGGTCGACGGCGACGCGATGCCCGTCTTCGAGGGTGAACTGTCGGAGGGCACCTATCAAAAGGTCGAACTCCACGTCTCGGAGATCGAGGGGATCGTCGACGGCGAACAGGTGGAGGTGATGGTCCCGAGCGGGAAGTTGCAGATCACGAAGCCCTTCGAGATCCGGGCCGAAGAGGCAACGAGCTTCGTCTTCGATATCAACGTGGTCAAGCGAGGGAATCAGGCGAGCTACAACCTGAATCCCGTGATCTCCAAAAGTGGCGTCGCAGGGAAGGACGTCGAAGTTGAGGAGGTCGATCCCGAACGGGCGAGCGACGACGACGGCGAGGATACCGAATCGGACGAGGATGCGGCCGACGACGAGGACGATGGAACTCCTTCCGACGATGAAGGAACGCCCTCCGACGACGATGGGACGCCCTCTGACGGCGAGGAAACGCCCTCCGACGAATAATCACCGATGCACTCGCGGTTCCTGTCGTCGAAGTCGCGACGAAACACCGGACTCCCTTCGCGGATCGATCCTCGGTTCCGGCCCGATTCATCGCACCCTTTTTACACCCCGCCGCTGTGGCTCCGTGTAATGACGAACCCGTGGGAGGAGTGGGATCACCTCCTCAAAGTCGATCCCGACAAGGAGCTGTACGGGGATGAGACGTTCGAAGACGTCGTTCGAACCGGCACGGACGCGATCGAGATCGGCGGCACGCTCGGAGTGACTGAGGACAAGATGCAGCGCGTGATCGAAGCGTGCGCCGACCACGACGTTCCGATCTACCAGGAGCCATCGAACCCATCGGTCGTTATCGACTCGCCCGATCTGGACGGCTATCTCATTCCGACGGTGTTCAATGCCGATGACCCGTTCTGGATCGTCGGCGCCCACAAGGAGTGGGTCCGAATCGAGGACGGGCTCGACTGGGGTCGAACCCACACCGAGGCCTACATCGTGTTGAACCCGGAGGCCTCGGTCGCTGAGTACACCAACGCCGATTGTGACCAGTCACCCGAGGATGTCGCCGCCTACGCGAGCGTGGCCGAGCGACTGTTCGGACAGGACATCGTCTACGTCGAGTACTCCGGAACCTTCGGCGACCCGGAGACGGTCGCGGCCGCCGGAGATGCACTCGAGGAGTCCACGCTGTTTTACGGCGGCGGGATACACGACTACGAGACTGCCCGGGAGATGGGAACGCACGCCGACGTCGTCGTCGTCGGTGACCTGCTCCACGACGAGGGCTGTGCGGCCGTCCGCGAGACCGTCGAGGGTGCAACCGACGCGAATTGACTCGGCCGATATCGATCCCGCACGTATTTCCCGGCCCCTCGCTAATGAAAAGATGATGCTTAGCGACGTCATGGAGGACTATCTCAAGGCTATCTACGTCCTCCAGACCGAGAACGGCCCGCCGGTGTCGACCTCCGATATCGCAAAGGAGGTCGAGAAGACGTCGCCGACGGTCACCGACATGCTCGGAAAGCTGGCCGACCGCGGACTCATCGATCGCGAACCATACACGGGCGTCGAGTTGACACCGGAGGGCGAGGCAGTCGCCCTCGAGGTCGTTCGCCACCACCGACTGTTGGAAGCGTATCTGGCCGAACATCTCGATTACGACTGGAGTGAGGTACACGAGGAGGCGGAGCGGCTCGAACACCACATCTCCGAGGAGTTCGAACGCCGCGTCGCCGCCGCCCTTGACGATCCGGACGTCGATCCGCACGGCGACCCGATTCCCAGTGCCGATCTCGAACCCGTCAGCGACGACTCCGTGGGGCTCGCGGAGTGTTCACCCGGCGATCACGTCGTCATCACGCGCGTCTCCGATCGCGACGACGAGGAGTTGGCCTACCTCTCCGAGGCCGGATTGACCCCCGGAACCGAGATCGAGGTCCGCGACGTCGCTCCGTTCGGAATGATCACCGTTCACACGCCCGCCGGCGAGCAGAGCCTGCCGGAGGAGATCGCCGATTCGATACGCGTTCGATCGGCGTAAGACGACTCAGGAGTCCGTCGCTCGATTCCGATCCTCGATATCACGTTTCACGAGAGCCTCGACGGTCGCGACGACCCCATCGATCGTCGACGGCCGGCCTTCGACGGTCGACCGTCCCACCACGACGCGCTCGGATTCGGAGACTGCCTCGACGACGGACCGATTTCCGGCGGCAGGCGCACCGACGACGATGAGCGCCGCGGCTTCCTCGGCACGCTCTCGGGCGGCCGCGGCGGCCTCGTCGTTGATGCCGGCGAACGCCGGAACGAGAATCGGGTCCGCTTCCACCTCGCGAGCGGCCGCCGCCGCGGCGTCACCGGAGGGAACGACCCCGACGCTCGCCTCGAATCCCTCCCTCGCGAGCGCGTGGACGGCCGTCGCCGCCTCCGGACCGGTTCCGACCACGTGGACGCCGCGTCGTTCCGTCTCGTCTTCCTGCACGTCGATGTCGTCCGGAAGCGCGGTGACGAGCGGCGACGTCGATCCGGGCCGTTCGGTGACGAGCGTCCGAGCGTCGAAGGCATCCCGTAGCGTCGAGGCTGTGAGTACCCGTTCCGGCGGTCCACTCGATTTGAGACGACCGTCGGCCAGCAGGGCGAGTTCGTCGCAGTAGCGCGCGGCGAGGTTCAGATCGTGGATCGCCGCCACGACCGTCTTGCCGTCCGCGACCAGATCGCGGACGAGTTCGAGAGTGCGAACGGCGTGGTTGATGTCGAGGCTTCCGGTCGGTTCATCTAAAAGCAGCGTTGGCGTCCCCTGAGCGAGCGCCCGAGCCAGCAGGACGCGCTGGCGCTCGCCGCCGGAAACCGACTCGATCGACCGGTCCGCGAACCGGACGACGTCGGTCCGCTCCATTGCGCGTTTCACCGCGTTCCGGTCCTCGGCCCCCGGCGTGTCGAACCGCGAGAGGTGCGGTGTTCGACCCATCTCGACGACCTCTTCGACGGTGAACGAAAACGGGAGGGCGGTCTCCTGGGGCACCGAGGCGATCCGACGTCCCACCGCACGCGCCGACAGGTCGGTGACGTCGTCCCCCCCGACCGTGACCGTTCCGCGATCCGGGGTGAGGGTGCCACGAAGCGCTCGCAGGAGCGTGGTCTTGCCCGCACCGTTCGGTCCGACGAGTCCGAGGAACGTTCCGCGATCGACGGCGAGACTGACTCCGTCCAACACGGTCAGATCGCCGAAGGAGACGACCAGATCGCGGGCGCGGATCGACGCCATCGGCTCACCATCACGCTCGGAGTGCCGCGGCTCGCTCACAACTCGTGCACCTCCCGGCGTCGGAGCAAGAACAGGAAGAACGGCGCGCCGACGGCCGCGGTGACGACCCCAACCGGAAGCTCGGCGTTGCCGAGCCTGGCAGCCGTATCCGCGACCACGAGGAACGAAGCGCCCGCCAACGCCGCCGTCGGAAGCAGGATCCGGTGGTCCGGACCGACGACCAGCCGGAGCATATGGGGAACGATCAGACCGACGAAGCCGATCACGCCCGTGACTGCCACCCCTGCAGCAGTGATGAGCGACGAGACGCCGAGCAGGACGCGTTTCGTCCGTCCGACGTCGATTCCGAGCCCCTGTGCCTCCTCCTCGCCGAGCAGGAGGACATTGAGATCGCGGGCATAGGCCAACAGGACGGCGAACAGGATCGGGACGACCACGACCGTCACCTGTACCTCCGCCCAGTTTGCCCCGGCGAGATGGCCCATCAGCCAGCCGACGACCTCCCGGAGGCTCTCTTCGGCCTGTAACTGGAGGTAGGAGATGACGGCGCCGAGGAACGTCTGGACGGCGACGCCGGCGAGCAGAAGCGTCGCGACCGGCGTCCGTCCGTTCCTGGTCGCGATCGCGTACACCCCGAAGGCCGCTCCGAGAGCGCCGAGAAACGCCATCCCCTGGAGTCCGATCCATCGAAGCCACGTCGGAAATGCGAGCGGGGCCACGATGAACGCAACCGCACCGACTGCCGCACCAGATGAGACGCCGATGATCGACGGATCGGCCATCGGGTTCCGGAAGAATCCCTGCATTACGGTTCCGGCGGCCGCGAGCGCGAATCCAACGATCGCCGCAAGGAGGATCCGGGGCAACCGGATCCCGACGACGATCTGCCGGTGGAGTTCCTCGATCGGGTAGGAAAACGGTGATACGTATCGCAACTCGATCGCGGGCACGAACAGCGGGCCGGGCATCGAGCGAATCCCGACTTCCGCGCCGACCGGGACCACCAGCGCGTCCAAAAGTACCTTCGCAACCTCCGTCGGGGGGACCCGAACCGGGCCAAGCCCCGCGCTCGCGGTGACGACGACCGCCAAAAGCGCCGTCAGGCCCAGACACCACGTCGCCGTTCGGGTCCGCCGCATGGTGTTACAAACCGGCTTGCAGTAGCTAAATATTTATTGGACTGTCGGCGAGTGGGAGACGATGCGAACACGAACCGCGGTCACCGTGGCGCTCGTCGCGACGATCCTTCTGTCGGGGATGGCGATGCCGGTCGGGGCCGTCCAGTCGATCCCGAGCGGCGCCGACGTCGAGGCGACCCAGGAATCGTGCACGTTCCCGGTCGAGCGGACCGACGCGTCCGGTGAAACGCTTCGCCTCGAGGAGCGCCCCGAGCGTGTGACGACGACGAACCCCTCCGCCGCCCAGACGATGTGGGAGATCGGCGGGCGCTCCCAAGTCGTCGGCGTAACTCGATACGCCTCCTACCTCGAGGGTGCTGACGAGCGGACCGACGTCTCCTCGGAGTTCGGCGTGAGCATCGAGGAGGTAGCCGGCACCGAACCCGATCTGGTGTTGGTCCCGAACACGACTGATGCCGAACAGCTTCAAAAGATGCGTGAGACCGGACTCCCCGTCTACCACCTTCCGCGTGCGCACTCGATCGAGGACATCGCCGCGAAGACGACGACGATCGGCAGGCTCACCGGTAACTGTGAGGGGGCCGCCGAGACGAACGCCTGGATGAACGAGAGCGTCGAGGCGGCGCGCGTGACTGTCGAGGACGATGCCGATCGCCCGACCGTGCTCTACCCACTCGGAAGCGGCTACGTCGCCGCCGGCGACACGTTCATCGACGAGATGATCTCGGCCGCGGGAGCCAGAAACGTCGCCGCCGAGAATCACACCGGCTACCCGCAGCTAAACGCGGAGATCATCCTCCGGATGGATCCCGAATACATCCTCATTACCGACCGCGAGTCGGCGATCATCGAGGAGGAACCCTACGCCAGCACGACTGCCGGCCAGGAGAACAACACGATCTACGTCCCTGTTCAATGGGTCAACCAGCCCGCACCCCGTAGCGTCGTGTACACGGTCGAGAACGTCTCCACGCAGTTGGAGACCGACTCGACGGACGCGACCGCAACCCCCACCGAGACCGACGACGCTTCTCCGGTCGACGATGGGACGGAGACCGCCGAACCCACCGACTCGGCGGACGAGGACGCGACTGCGGAAACGACGGCCGACGACGCGCCCGGATTCGGTCCGGCGATCGCCGCAGTCGCGATCGTCGTGACGGCGCTGCTCTCGCGACGACTCGATCGGTGACGTCAGCGGTCTCCGGCAGTCGAAACGACCTTACGGCCCGGGGACAGCGGATCGATATGGTCGAGAACGTCATCTATCCCGCCTATCTCGACGCCGATCTCTCGCGTGCGGAGGGCCGGCGCGTCCCGCTCGATCTGGCGCTCACGGACCCGACCGTCGACGAGATCGCCCAGGCTGTCCAGCAGGTCGGGTACGACGCAGTCATCGAACGTGAGACGAGCTACTCCCGCGAATACGAAGCGCGCGGGCGCGTCCTCGTTCAAGGTACCGAAGACACGACGAAAAACGACCTCGTGCAGGCCGTCGCCGCCTACATCGGCCTCATTCGGGACGATTCGTGAAGCGCGTCGGCGACGTCGTGCGAACGGCACAGGGCCTCGCGATCGCCCGTGGGTCGCCCGGGGAGGACCCGCCCGAGATCGGCGAGACCGTCGTGGACGAATCGCTGTCGACCGTCGGACGCGTCGTCGACGTGTTCGGCCCGGTCGATCACCCGTACGTGGCGGTGACCCCGAACGAGGGAGTCACGCTCGCCGATCTCCTCGGCGGCAAACTCTACGCACGATGAACGAACCAATGATCGAATCTCAAATCGACACCCGTCCTCCGATCGAAGGGATCGATAGATGATTCCTCGCGAGTATCGGGGCGTCGCGATCGCCGTCGTCCTGTTCCTGATCGTCCAACTGGGTGCGCTCGCGCTCGTCCCGGAGTTCGTCGAGAGTGGCTATCAGCCCGTCGAGGACCCACAGGACCCCACGAACAGTCTCGTGTACATCGTGGCGATCCTGATCGCGACTGGACTGATGCTTGCGGCGTTCCGATTCGAGTTCGATCAGCTGGTTCGGTACGTGATCGTGGGGACTGCCGGGCTGTTGGCGTGGTACGTCTTCGCCGCGCTGATGGATCCCACCCTTGCGGTCGTGCCCTCCGCCGGAGTGTCGGTCGCGCTACTCGTCTACCCCGAGTGGTACGTGATCGACGCCGCCGGCGTCCTGATGGGGGCCGGCGCGGCCGGGCTGTTCGGCATCTCCTTCGGGATCCTCCCGGCGCTCCTGCTGTTGAGCTTCCTCGCGATCTATGATGCGATCTCGGTGTACCGGACCGAACACATGCTCTCGCTTGCGGAGGGCGTGATGGATCTGCGGATGCCGGTCGTACTCGTGATCCCGCTTTCGCTTTCCTACTCGTTTTTGTCCGACGCCGATTCCGCGGACGCTTCCGAGGAGACCGCCGAGACTGCTGTCGAGGAAACCGCCGGGGACGTCCTCCAGGAGGCAACCGGGACCGACGTCAACGAGGACGCCGGGAGACCGAACGATGCACACAAGGATGAGACTGGAACGGACACGGACGAGAGCCCGGCAGCGCCCGACGAGGACGATCGCGACGCATTCTTCATCGGCCTCGGAGACGCGGTCATCCCCGCCGTGTTGGTCGCCAGCGCAGCGACGTTCTCGCCCGCCCCGGATCTCGGGGTTCCGGTCGTCGGTCTCAACCTCCCTGCCCTCTTCGCAATGGGCGGGATTTTCGTCGGACTGTTCGTGTTGTTAGGGTGGGTGATGCGCGGACGGGCGCACGCCGGACTCCCGCTTTTGAACGGCGGCGCGATCGGCGGGTACGTTCTCGGATCCCTCATCGCGGGCGTTCCGCTCCTCGAGGCGCTCGGGATCGCCGGATTCCTGTAACCGAACGTCGGACGGAGGCCCTGCCTCCGCGTAGTGTGGATTCGACGATACGGGAGAGAGCCGTGTTCGGCCCTACTCCATCCCGCCGGTCGGACTGTCGACGGTAACCTGATCCGCATCCGGTGCGTTCTGCTTGACGCTTTTGAGGCCTTGCTCGCATTTCTGCCGGCTTGCGTAGCCTTCCCCGCCGTCGGCGATGATGTTCCCGTTGTCGTGAACGAGCCGCCAGCGCCATTTGCCTTCCCGATCCTCGTACATCTCGAAAGTTGCTTTCGACATGACATGACGTTTGTCGAGCAGGCACTTCGGTGTACCGGTGGTAGTACCGTCGGCGTGCCCCCCGTCGAGGAACCTGAAGTCGAGGAACGACATGTTAGCTGAACGCAGGCGCTACGGACAGCCGCATCTGGAAGGTGACTTCGGAACTGGCGACTGCAATCGTGGATCGCTAGACGGTGGGAGTGGGATTCGAACCCACGAGGCCTCTCGGCCACCTGCTTTCCAAGCAGGCACGATAGTCCACTCTGTCATCCCACCGATCACCGCGTCTGGTTCGTGGCCCGTGCGTGGAAGCGGTGGTGCTGTTCGTGTGGTCCAGTGTTGTTCGTGTGGTCCGGTGCTGGTCCTCTGATTCGTCGCTGAGAGGAATTAGCCCCAGGAAACGTCGGGGCATCCGGAGCCCCGCGTTAGTTGCTTCTTCCGAGGAGCTATCTATCGTCCGCGTCTTCGCTCGGGTTCGCAGCGTCGGGTTGTGGACCACCACCCGTCTGTGCTTCCTGAGCGTCACTCCAGCCGCCGGCGTCGACGATCTCGAAGAGTTGGCCCCAACTCTCCTCGTTGTCACTTTCAGGAAGCGAGTCGCGAAGTTGATGGAAATCGGACTCCGGGGCGACCGTGTGGACGAGGTCCATGATGACGCGTGCGTGGTAGGCCGCATCCGGCGGGTCGGCTTGCTCGATATCACTGACTCGCTCAACGAACTCCTGCCAGTCAAAGCGCTGACCGTGTTCCTGGACTGCTCCGGTCATGTACCACTTGATCTCTATGGGTAGTGACGCGGCCAGATCCTCGGCGTTCCCCTCCGGGATACGCTGCCCCACCGTCATCAGGGTGGCTCGGATCGCCCGCACCGTCTCGCCAGTTCCGGGCAGTTCGAGTCGATGCTGTATCTTCCCTGTGAACTCATCGAAATTCATACAGTAGAAACTCGGAGAGGAACGGCATTAATCAAGACGGTCGTTCCCAGCGCGTGAAAATGAAGGGGGATAACAGTAGCCGCCCCCGGCGTCACAATCGGAGAACACGCGTTTCGGGTGAGGTATTATACGACCTGCGATTAAACACGTACGTATGACGCTCGTTGCCCTCGACTTCGACGGGACGCTCACTCAATCCAACCTCTCCGTCCTCTTGGGCCGGGAGTATGGCGTCGGTGGCGAGGTTCGGGGACTCGTCGAACAGGGACTCCTCGGTGAGGTACCGTTCGGCCAAACGCTCCGTCAACGGGTTTCGCTCCTCGAAGGCATGCCCAAAGAGCAGGTCGACGCCGCCTTCGAGCGGTGTACGCTACGACTCGGCGCTGCCGACCTGATCGCGGAGCTCAGCCGATCCGACGTGTCCGTCGCCATTATCAGTCGGAGTTTCGAGCGCGGTATCGAGTCGGCACTCGAACGAGCCGACGTGACCGTCGATCACGTGATCGCGAACCGGCTCGTGTTCGAAAACGAAGCGGTGACGGGCGACGTCGAGGGGCCATTAGTGGATGGCCAAAAAGACCAAGCAATCGAGGAACTCGCCGTCTCCGAGGGGGTGGACGTGGGACGGACGATTGCAGTGGGCAACGGAGCAACGGATCTTCCGATGCTCAAAATGGCCGGAACTGCCATCGGATTTGAACCGGAGCCGGTCGTCGAGGGATACTGTGACGTCGTCGTGACGTCGATCCGAGAACTCCGGTTGTACTTCGAACAGCATGCCATCATCGATGTCGAAGAAGCCGGCGGGTAAGTCCACTCAGCTCCGAGTACCCGGCCGTCGTTCAGTCGACGACGACGGATCCTTTCATCCCGAGAGATAGATGTGGGACGCAATGATAGAGCGCGACGCCGGACTCATCGAACGTATGTGAGTATTCGTTGTCAGCTCCTGCAACCGAGTCCCCGGAACTGAACTCGTAGTCGGATTCGCCGATCTGGCCGTCCGGTTCGGCTTGGACGTTGTGTTGGCCTCCTTCACCGGTCCATTCCCACCGGATTTCGCTCCCGGCTGAGATCGCCACCGCCGAGGGACCGTATGCAAAGCCGTCGCCGTTGCCTTCCGCACCCACGTCGATCGTGACGTCACCTTCCTCACGGAGATCCAGGATCTCCCCCTCGTATGAGTCGTCGGCGCCACCGATCTCCGTCTCGGTCATCCATTCATCGACGGCGGGATAGTCGTTTCCCGGAATCGTCTCGACCCCGTCACCGTTCCCGCCACCATTGCCGGAACAGCCAGCCAGGCCGATCAGTCCCACAGTTGAGACTGTACCGAGTGACTTGAGGACAGTACGCCGATTCGAATCGACTGAGACGGAGCGTTTCATTTAACGGCTATCCGTTCACGTCACGGGAGGTTAATCCTTTGCCTACCTTTCGATGATCCAAGAACCAGCACAAGACAGGGATGGAATAGTCGGTTTCACGACCATTTCGGAAGGGTCGTGAAACGATGTTTCGGGGGGTGTCTTTCCGATCGAGCCGCGAACGTTCCGCTCCGCCCCGTCACCGAACGGTCACGTGTAGCGAGGGACCGCCAACGCCTCCCGTGGCGGCGCGTACCAGAGGAGATGTTCCCGCCCGAGTTCACCGGGTGATGGACGTCGGTCACGCCCGCTATGAACGGCTCGAGCGACGAGATAGTTAGTACCGAAGTTGAGTCGGAAATAATCCCGAACGAGGCTCTCGGGCAGGGCCGAGGACAGTTCCTCGTATATGGACCGCCCCTTCGCCATCGCAGTTTCACATCCGGACTCCGGAAAGAACTCCCTGGCGAAGAACGCATACCCGTCCTCCCGATCGAGGAACGTCGAAACGACGTCGTCGATCGACATGGCGGGACCCTGACCGAGTGCTGCATCACGAATCCGGTCAGTGAACGGTTCGACGGAGCGCCATTCCGGCGACGGTGAATCCGGCGTTCGATCCTGATAATAGTCGATACAGCAGTCCGGATAGCCGTGTAGCTGTCCTTGATACCGCTCGAACGTGCCGAACGACTCGTTCACGATCGACTCGATGTTTTCACGCAAAACGGCCTCCGGATCCGGTGGATCCTCGTCTCCGAAGAGATAGACGCGAGCGCCATAATGAAGGCGGTTTCCCGTCCGCATCCACTCGGGGACGACGAAACACCGCCCCGGAACGTTCCGAGTGAGATAGCTGATCTCAGGAATCGCTTGTAGTTGCTCACGAAACCGTTGTGACGTCTCCCAGAGGGCCTGCTCGGTCAGTTCATCGATCGCCACGTGAATGTCGTCGTAAGCGCGACGGGAGTCCTCGAGTCTCTCCGTTCGGTGTTCGAAATCCGAGTCCGTATCCAGGTTCCGTAACGCCCACAACTGTCCGGTAAAGTACGTCTCGTCGAGTTGGATGCTCGTCCCTCGTCTTCGTCCGGTGAGAACTGCGTAGCTGTCAAGGGCAGCGAACGTCGGGAGGGCGTATACGTCGTGTGAGAGAGTCATTGATCGTGTCGCCTCGATCTCCGAAGTCGACGTCAGTATTCGTCGCCCGAACTGCCCTTCAACCTCTTCATTTTCATTGCCGATGGACGTAGTAGTGGCTTGACGACGACCTAGTAACGGACCTAGTAAGTCGTATTGCGGGCCCGTGTCCGCTATCTACTCGGGCACGTCCACACCGCGGTGTCCCGGAGTGGTGATCACTCCGTAGTGTCGATTCCTGCAGCCGAGTTGATGGGGCACTTTTGGGTCGTTCCGGTTACGAGGAGGATCGCTCCGATAACGACCGCGACCCCACCGATCACCGCACTCGCGGCCAGATAGCCGGTGAGAGCGGCGATTCCGGCGATAGCGACCACGATACCGATGACGATACGTCCCGTTCGGTCGATTCCGCCGACGTTCTTATCCATGGGTAATCACGGATGCGAGTGGATCGCCGAGTGACATTGCTCTCGGGGATCGTTCCCAGTCACTGAGAATTTGGGAGCGTCTCGGCAAACCAATCGGCTGCCACGTCCGCGACCTCTTCGAGTTCCTCCTCCCGTTCGAAGAGATGCCCCGCTCCCTCGACGACGTGCAGTTCCTTTTCACACGAGAGCTGATCGTGGGCCTCGCGGTTGAGTTCGAGCACCTGCGTATCGGCACCGCCGACGATGAACAGCGTCGGGACCTGGATATCGTCGAGAACCTCGGACGCCATGTCGACGCGGCCGCCACGCGAAACGACGGCGTCGACGTCATCCTCCAGACGTGCCGCTGCTCGGAGTGCGGACGCGGCACCCGTACTGGATCCGAAGTATCCTACGTTTAGATCCTGAGTGGATTCTCGGGTCCAGAGCCACTCCGTCACGGCAACGAGACGGTCCGTCAACAGCGGAATGTCGAACCGGTTCTCGCGCACCTGATCTTCCTCCTCGGTGAGCAGGTCGAAAAGCAGCGTTCCGAGACCCTGATCCCGAATGACCTCCGCGACGAAGTTATTGCGCGGGCTCTTCCGACTCGAGCCGCTCCCATGGGCAAACACCACTAGACCCGTCGCCCCCTCCGGAATTTCGAGCAATCCCTCGAGTTCGACGTCGTCAACCGGGATCCGAAGCGGATCTTCCGTTGTCCGTCCCATGTCCGGGTAAAGGACCTCCGTGGGATTTATCCCCATGGTCATTCCGATTTTCTGGGAATTTCCGCATACTACTGGCCGTTGTCGCACCACCTTCCAGTGAAGGCCCATGCCAGACTCTCGACGATTCAAAGACCGTACCGAGGCGGGCGAACGACTCGGCGAAGCGCTTCAAGAGAGGGACATCGACGTGGACATCGCACTCGCCATCCCTCGAGGCGGGCTACCACTCGGGCGAGCCGTTGCCGATGCGCTCGACGTGCCGCTCGATATCGTCGTCGCCTCGAAGATCGGGGCCCCGGGCAACCCGGAGTACGCCATCGGTGCCGTCGCCAGCGACGGGAGCACCTGGCGAAACGAGGAGGCCTTTCAGCGGGTCGGCGCCGACGAGGAGTACTTTGAACGAGAACGCGAGGTTGAAGCGGAGAACGCACGCCAGAAGGCCGATCGCTACCGAGGCGACCAGCCGGAACCCGACCTGGCTGGCAAAAGCGTCGCCGTCGTCGACGACGGCGTAGCCACGGGCTCGACCGTCAGAGCGTGTCTCCAGCTGCTCGAGAAGACCGATGCCGAACGCATCGTGCTGGCGGTCCCGGTCGGACCGCCCGACACCATTCGCGAGCTCCGGGAGATGGCCGACGAGGTCGTCTGTCTCGAGACGCCGAGCAGCTTCAGAGGGGTCGGACAGTTCTACGAGCGCTTCGAACAGGTTTCCGATGAGGAGGCGATGGCGTATCTGGAGGCGGAGTAAGGGTGCTGTTCGGGAGAATACGTTCGTCGGTTTCCAGATGTTGGGAATGATCCGCGAGTACTTGGGATTTAATAACTGAAGATTATGTGTTGGCAGTACGATTCCGACAGTAGTAAAGAGCGGCAAACCAGAGCGGACATACACTCAGACCCATGGACATCGCTAATATCGTTTCAGAAGACTACGTGGAATTCTCGCCGGAGACCACCGTCTCAAAACTCGCCGGAGCATTTGAGGACCCGACGACCAAAGGCGTCCTCGTGCACGGTGAGGAATTCGAGGGGGTCGTCACCAGACGACAACTCGCTGCGTCACATCACCAGCCGAACGAAAAGCTCGGCTCGCTAGTTTGGCACGTCCCCCGACTCGCACCCGACGAAGACGTCCGTAAGGTCGCCCAGCTCATGATCGATGGGGACTCACATGTCCTTCCAGTGTTCGAAGGACAGGAGTTGATCGGCGTCGTCACCGTCGACGACATTCTCGAGGAAGTCCAGTCGTTCCTCGCTGCAGCAACCGTCTCCGAAGCCGTCACCACCGATCTCGTCACGCTCGATCCGGACTCGAGTTTCGGTGATGCGCTCCATATCTTCAGGGAGAATCGGATCACCCACCTCCCGGTCGTCGAGGATGACTCCGCCGTCGGTATCTTGAGTCTGTATGACGTGACTGACTTCACGGTTCGATCCATAGACCGGAGTCAAGGTGGCGATGCGAGCGGGACCGACTCGTTCGGAGGCGACATCTCCGACAGCGGTGCGCGCGCGCGCCGCGGTGGGTTCGGCGCTCGGGAAGGGGAACTCACGTCGATGTTGGATCTCCCCGTCCGCGACGTCATGGTCTCGCCGGTGCGGACGATTACCCCCGACGAGACGCTCGAGGCGGCCGTCGAGGAGATGTTCGCTATCGATGGGTCCTCGCTGATCGTCACGGTGGACGGACGTCCAAGCGGTATCGTCACGAAGACCGACATCCTCGACTCGCTCACGTGGGAAGCCGGCGGTAATCGATCCGTCCAGATATACGGTATCGATCTGGTAGACGACATGAGCTACGACGACATCGCCGCGATGGTCGAGAAGTTCGACGACAGGGACCACGGAATGAACGTTCTCGACGCGAAGGTCCACCTCCACGAGCACGATGAGACGCTCCGCGGGACGCCGCTCCTGCTCGCTCGCATCCGTCTGCACACCGATCGAGGGCTCTACATCGCCTCCGGAGAGGGGTACGGCGCGAGTCAAGCCATCAACGAAGCACGGGACATCTTGGAGCGCCAGATTCGCGACAAGAAGACCCACGGACGAAGCAAGAAACCCCGAAGCGAGGAGTTTTGGGAGAAGCGATTCGGCTGGATGCTTGAGGAATGATCACCTCACTATTCGATAGTGATGGGGCAAGCAGGCGAGGGTAGCGCATGCCGGGGGCTGACTGTCGGCGACGGAGGTGAGGAGTCTGTCGGTCGTCTCGGTTCCGCCCCCGGCCGAACCCTCGATACCGAATCGGTTTCGAACACGTCGTTCCCACGTGCTCGGAACTGGAGAGCATCATTTAACGATAGACACTGGAGTACGACATACGATGAGTAGCAATGGGGGAGGTGAGTACGCGTTTAACTGTCCGGGGTGTGAGGAATCGTTGGTGGTCAACGAACCGATGAAGAACGCGCTCGTTGAGAGCGGCTGTGTCATCTGTGGAACGACCGTGACTCCGGAGGCGTTCACGCGAACCCCTCCTGCCGACTCCTGTTGATGTCCGAATGAGTCCGTTTTCGTGGATCTCCCCAAACTCATGTCTGACTGCCGCCGTTCGCTCCCCCTGAAGGGGACATAACCGTCTCACTTCCGTGACATATGACGGTCGTTCGCCCTCAATCGACGTTCGAGGGAGGTCGTACCTACGTTTCTCGTCCGGGATTGCCGTGTCCCGACGTCGTCTCAGATGGCCGTCGACTTTGGATCAGGTATTAAAGTGCCGTGCTCGTCGATAGTCGTAGGTAGCTCATATGACATTGGACTCGGAAACGGAACTCTCGACGGAGGAGACGGATTCCATTCTCGGCAGCCATGAGACGGGAGTACTATCTCTGGCGCGAGAGAACGAGCCGTACTCCATCCCTATCTCGTACGGGTATGACGCCGAAAAACGGCGGTTCTATCTGCGGCTCGTTTCGACTCCCCAAAGCGAAAAACGGCAGTTCTTAGCGTCCTCACCCTCGGCCCGACTCGTCGTATACGAGACGGACGAGCCCATCTACTGGAGTGTCGTGGCGGTCGGAGCGCTCCGTGAAGTTGACCGTGATGAGTTGACCGTCGAACACGTTGCACAGTACGGCGACGCCAAGCGACCTCTCTTCGAGATATGGGGCGAGTCGCGTCCGGATATGGACGTTCAACTCTATCAGCTCGATCCGACCGAGTTGAGTGGTCGTCGAATCGAAATCGAGCGCGACGACGAGTCTTCGTGATCCGTCTCACGCAGTCACCGGGCGTGAGTCGAATCCCGTTTCACTATTACGACACGCTACCTATTCACACATATATTAGCTGTTTGTGACTTCCTCGGAACGTCGACCCTACACTAAAGGTCCCTCGTTGTGAACGTCTAGGTCATGTCGTCGGGAATTCGAGTTACCGTGGAGTTTACCACCCCCGACATCTGTCCGATCGTGGAACTCTCGCAGACGGCGGAAACGACGATCGATTCGGTAGCGTCGAACGTGCGTCCCTCCGACTGTACGGAACGCGTGACCGAATTTTCGATGGACACGGACCCCGCCCCCGAGATGGATATCACACCGATCTTCTCGCACGGGTCGACGGATCGATATCGATTGACACACGGCGGCGATGTGGGCTGTCCGTGTGAATGTCTCGGATCGTTTGGGTGTCCGGTCGCTCGGTACGTCGCACAGGATGGCACACTGACCGTCGTCTTCCACGCGGCCGACTACGATCAGCTCCAGGAGGTCATCGGGAAACTCCGTGACCGCTTCCCCGGCCTGGACATCAAACGATTCATCCAATCTCCGGCCGGAGAACACACCCACGATAGCGTTCTCGTGGATCGGGACAAACTCACGTCTCGTCAACTCGAAATACTGGAAGCCGCCTACGAACGGGGATACTTTGAACGACCGCGCCGAGCCAACGCAACGGAGATCGCTGCTGACCTCGATATTACCCCGTCCACCTTCAGGGAACACCTCGTGACAGCGGAAACGAAAATCCTCGAAGACGTTCTTTGATCCGGACTTGCGTTCGTTTCTACAGATGAGCAAGGCGAGTGCCTCGGGGCGGGACCCCGAGGCGGTTCACGCGACCGATCGGAATTTGTTCGTCCTTAATAAACCCACCCGGATATTGTGGGTGTGTGTTACTCCGTTGACTGGTGGTATAATTATATATGAGTCAGTCACAGATCGCCGCCGCGACCGATCACTTCCTCGATTCATCTTCGGACCGGATTCGGAGAATCGACGACGAAAAGAGGGTTCAGGAAGTGCTCGGCGCGCTTGATGACGCTGACTGCCGTGCTATTCTCGAAGCGACAAGCGACGAGACACTGTCCGCAAACGAAGTTTCGGAGGCCTGTAACCTGCCGCTCTCGACGACGTATCGAAAACTCGATCTGCTCACCGAGGCCGAATTGCTCGAAGAACGGACTCGTATTCGCCGATCCGGAAAGCATGCCAGCGAGTATTCTCGAACGGTTGAAGACGTGGTCGTCTCGCTTGACCCTCAGGGAGGGGTGGAGCTACGGATCTCACGGCACGAGGACACCGAGCAAGCCGGATCGCCCTTGTTGATGAAGTGAGGCGAACAATTCTCACTCATCGAAAAACGACAACAGCGTCTCGAGCGAACGTGTATTGAGGATATCGCCCGTCTCACACCATCCGCGACGAGCCTGCGCGACCCCCAGATGCATGAACTCCAGTTCACCGGTCGTGTGAGCGTCGGTCGAGATGACGTATGAGACCGTCTCGCGGTAGTCTTTAACAGCCTGCCAATCCAGATCCAGCCGTTCGGGTTGTGCATTTATTTCGATCGCGACGTTCTCCGCGGCGGCCGTCTCCACGACCGTTCCCATCTCGAGATCCAGTGGATCGCGCTCGTTGATCAGCCGGTTGGTCGGATGTGCGAGGATGTCGATCGGAAACTCCCGTAGCGCTCGCACCACGTGGTCGGTGGGATCGGACGGCTGGCTATGTATCCCGGCGACGACCAGATCACAGGCTTCGATCCACTCGGCAGGAATATCCACGCCGTCCTCGGTAATCTCGACCTCGATACCCTGGAGGACCGTGACCTCGACGTCGTCGTCGGCATTGACCGCCTCGATCTCGGCTTGCTGGTCGCTGAACCCTTCCGAATCGATCGTCGTCGGGATCGATGCGTTTGGGCCATGATCCGTGACGAGGACGTATTCGAGACCCTGCTCGTCGGCCGCCTCGGCCATCTCCCGGACGTCGTGGGACCCGTCGGAGTAGTCGGTGTGGAGTTGGAGGTCGCCCCGAACGTCGTCGAGTTCGACCAGATCCGGTAGCTCCCCCCGTGCTGCCGCGTCCACTTCACCGGTGTCCTCGCGGAGTTCCGGCGGAATCCACGCCAGATCCAGCGCGTCGTAGATCGTGTCTTCGGTTTCACTCGCGAGTCGCTCGCCGACGCGCTGTTGGCCCCGCGCGTCGTCCACCGCGCTCACGTCGAAGAGTCCGTACTCGTTGAGCTTCCAGTCGCGATCGATCGCTCGATTTCGGAGCGTGATATTGTGGTCTTTCGACCCGGTGAAGTAGACGAGTGCGGCACCGTACTCCGAGTCGTCGACGATGCGAAGATCCATCCCGAGATCACCCGAGACGATGACCGATGCCTTCGTCTCGCCACGGGAGAGGACTTCCTTGACGTCATCGTGGCTGCAAAACTCCGCCATCGCTGCATCGGGATCCCCCGCCGTGGCCAGGATGTCGAGATCACCGACGGTCGCTCGACGTCGCCGAAACGAGCCGACGATGTCGATCCGATCGAACGCATCCGAATCCTGCAGTCGCGTCTTGACGTCGCTCGCGATCGGAAAGGCACGGCCCAGAAGCATTCGCTCTTGCCCCTTTTTCGCCCGTTCGATGTGATCGAGAATGTTTCGTTGGGATTTCTCCCCGAAACCTTCGAGTTCGGCGATCGCACCCGCTTCGGCGACCCGCTCGAGGTCGTCGAGCGTCTCGACGTCGAGTTCCAAATAGAGCGTCTTGGCGGTCTTCGGTCCCACCCCCTCCACGCTGGTAATCGCCTCGATGTCGATGGGGAGATCCGCTTTGAGGTCCTCGTAATAGTCCATCTCGCCCGTTTCGAGGTAGTCGGCGATCTTCTCGGCGATGGACTCGCCGACGCCCTCGATGTCTTCGAGTTCGCCCCGCTCGTAGACGTCCTCGATCGCCTCGGATTGGGATTCGATGTTCCGGGCAGCGGTACGATAGGCGCGAGGCTTGTACTCCACCTCCTCGATCTCGAGGAAGTCCGCGATCTCTCGGAGCAGGTCGGCGATTTCCTGATTCTTCATTCCCGTTTCCTCCGTTCAGTGACTGCTCCGGCAGCGGATAAGTATTGACCTCCTCCTCCGCGTTCACGCGGAGGAATCCCACCACGGGATTTCAGGCCGAGTGTAGCGGCCTGTTGGTTTCAAGACGCATACGTTCCAAGCGTCACCTGCTGGGTTTCAGCATCGTCCCCAGAAATCGAAGATTTCTGGTGTGCGAACGAATCGCGCAGCGATTCGTTAACGGCTTGGCTGTCTTGTGGCGCGGTCAAACGCGCCCCATCCTCAGCCGAGTCATCGTCGTTCGAGTGTTCTCTGGAACGACTCTCTCCGCTGAGGTAGCGGTCTGCAATGTTTATCGTCCCGTTCACGTCGGCTTGGTACTCACCGACCCAACAGCGATCATCAATTCAGCACTTGGAACCCTCGATGGGTCGCTCTCTGGTATCGCCTGCCATCGGCAATGTCACGATGAAAATGGCACCGTGAGGTTCGTTGTCTTTGATACGAACTTCGCCACTGTGTTCGATCGCGTTCCGGATGCGGTTCTCCAAGAGTTGGCGAAGAGAGCTTCGATCATGCGAATTCAGGAGCCGATGGAGGGGTGAACAGAATATCTTCACAAATACTGTCGAACCGATTAGTTTCCTGCTGGGAGTCGAATGGTGACCTCGTTTCCCCGTGGCTCGGTCGCCTCCACATCCACCACTCCATCTGAATGAGCGACTATCAAATTGACGAGCCAGAGGCCAATTCCACTGCCGTGGTACAGTGGCGTCATTTCTTCACCCTCCATGAGCACCTTATGTTCCATCTCAGGGATATGGGGGTTGTTATCGGCTACGCTGATCTCAAGGGTATTGTCGCATACCTCCACCTGCACCTGAATCCGGGGACTATCAGTATCAGCATGGATGATAGCGTTCTGGAGAACCTCCTCAATGGCTAGGGTGATTTCTGGGACTGCCCGAACAGTGGCCTCGCTCTGGATATCCATGGAGATTTCCGCGTCCGGGTATCTCTCTCGCATGTCGGAAACGAGTGTCGCCACTTCCTGCCCGATTTCGTGTGTGGTCGTTTCTGGTTGACTGGCGAGGAACTCAGTCACGTCGTGTTCCTTCTCGACGGTTTGAAGCAATTTCTGGCTACTTTTGAGAATTTTCGAGGCAGAGGACGCTATCTCACCCGTTGTGGCGTCTCTAATATTCTCAGCATAGCCCTCGATGACATTCATGTCATTATTGAAGTTGTGTTGGAGGATTCGATCCACCATGTATATTTGTCTGAGGCGTTCGATCCGTCCCGTAATGTCACGGATGATACCGATGAATCCGATAACCTCGCCACTTGCATCCCTGAGATACGACATATTAATCTCGCCTGGGAACGTCTGTCCGGATTCCTTCTCGAAGGCAACGGTATGCGTGATCTTTGGATCGTCAATGTGGTCCTCTATCGCCTCGCCCATTGCCTCAAATTCATCCTCGCTTTCGTACAGGTATCGAGTGGATTTACCCTCGATCGCTTCCAGTTCGTAGCCGAAGAGGTCTGTGAACGTTGGATTGGCATTGATGATTCGTCGATCCGCATCCTCGACGAGGATCGCATCTCGGATGCTGTCGAAGAGGGATTCGTATCGTTCTTTTGCCTCCGCGAGCTTCTCTTCGTACCGTTTTCGTTCAGTTTGGTCTCGAAGTGCGACTAAATCGGCAGGTTCACCCTCGTACTGAATGGTAGCAGCACTGATATTTGCAACCCGCTGTTCGCCGTCTTTCGCGAGAAAGTGCGCATCGTACTGTGACGGGGGCGATTTTGACTCAGGATCAAGGCGCTGAAGGTACCGTTCTATAAGGCGATCCCGATCTTCTGGAGCGATGACTTCTAAAAACGGTTTGCCGAGCAGATCGGATTTCTCGTATCCTAACGTTTCCGTCACCTCTTGGTTCACAAACTTAATTTCTCCATCTTGGATGACAGTAATTACGTCGTGACTCTGTTCGACGAGCGTCGAATACTTTTCTTTCTCTGCTCTGAGTTCCCGTTCCCGTCGTTTTCGCTCGGTGATGTCGACGAACGATGACATTACCCCGATGGGTTCGCCCTCGTCATCTGTCAGGAGACTGGCCGCACCCCTGGCGTAAAACGTTGAACCATCGGCCCGGACAGCCTCGAGTATACCTTCCCAATTCCCCTGCTCTTTCATCGTCTCCAAGCCGGATGCTGCTTTCTCGGGATCTTTCCAAAATTCTGTCACTGACCGTCCAATGACATCGTCTCTGTCATCGTACCCCCACATTTCGAGGGAGGCAGGATTCACGTTCGTCACCTCGCCGTCGAGATTCGCGACGGCAATTCCGCTCAGTGACGATTTAAACGCGTATTCGTACCGCAGGAGCTGTTTTTCCCGCTCTATGCGCTCGGTAATATCCTGGAACACGCCCCGAAGGACTGCCGCATTCCCCGAACCATCCGTTCGAACCTCACCATATGAACGGACATATCGGACCGTGTCGTCGGGACGGACGATACGGAGTTCACGATCGTATTCAGTCCCGTCTTCGATTGCCTCGTTGAACACCCTCCTGATCTCGTCGCGGTCCTCGGGGTGGTAAAACTCGAGTCCCTTTTCTATCGTCAGTTCGAAATCGTCCTCGACTCCGAGGATGGGACGAACCCCGTCTGACCACGAGAGCTCCTCCTTCTGGATATCGTACTCCCACACGCCGATATCGGCGATATCTTGGACGCGACGAAACAGGAATTCCTGCCGTTCGAGATCCTGCTCGCGCTCCTTGCGCTCGGTGATGTCCCGGACGTTCACCATAACTCCCTCGATAACCGGGTCGTCGAGGAGATTCCGACCCCTGACTTCGAGCCACCGCCAGGATCCATCGGCATGGCGCGCTCGGAACTCGACAGTGTGCTCTTGGTCTGGGTGTTCGAATAACTCCGTAAAGCCGGCTGTGGCCGTCGACTGATCGTCCGGATGGATATATTCGAAGGCATCGCGCTGCTTGAGTTCTTCGGGTGAGTAGCCCAGCACGCGCTCGACTGCTGGTGATATATAGTCGACCTGTCCGTCTTCACCGACGATCATCACGTAATCGGACGCTTGATCGAGGATGGTTCTGAAGTACTCCCGAATGCGCTCGACTTCTTGATCACTCCGCGCCTGGTTTACGGCGTTGATGATTCGATTCGCCAAAATCGTGTACTGCTCAGTCCCAGGTTCTTTCTGGAGGTAATCGGTGACGCCCGCTGAGATGGCCTCGCTCGCGATTTCCTCCGAGCCCTTGCCCGTGTAGAGAATGAACGGAATCGTTGGGTGTTCTTCTTGGACGAGGTCTAGGAACTCTATGCCGTTGTATCCGGGCATATCGTAGTCCGAGACGATACAATCGATGTCGCGGTCGACCAAAATCTCCAGTCCCTCCTCGGGGCTGGTCGCGGTATAAACCTCAATCTGCTCGTCTTCACGCTGAAGGTACGTCGCCACCATCTCACCGAAATCCGCCTCATCGTCGACGTGAAGGACGTGTATCGGCGGTTCCATAATTCATGTGAGTGCGTCAATCGGTTAGTTCTTGCCGTCATATAAAATCTTTAACTATAATTTGCCTTCCCGCCAGTGCGTCTGGAAGGCAGGTACGCACGTTCTATTCAGCAGGTTCAGATCCTATTTATCCGGGTTACGTCAGTAACGTCCTGCAAGATACAGAGGATAGATACAGCACCCAGTAGTAAAAAATGTCTACGATAGAGATAGTATAGCGGCTGGATTCAAAGTTTGATAGCGATTGTTTCAACTGCCAAGACGAACCGATAGAAAAGATACACCACAAATAGGAGTATGCCAACTTCAACGATACTGATCCATACTGAGATCGGCCTAATGAGGCTCTGCATGACGACAAATCCATAAGCGAGACTAGCAACAAAAAGTACGAGTATCAACCCAATTACCGACGTGGGGACTTCGAACTCTCCAAATTCCATACGGCTGGATAGTTCGCCTCTTTACAAAATAGACCCGGTAACTCAAACAGAGACTTACTTTTCTTCCGCAGTTTGGTTCTGTTATATTCGCGCACTGCATTCAGCAGCGTCGAATTTACCAGATCATAGACGAGAATGCCCCTTCCTCAAGGAGCAAGTGTAGCGAGCGAGTAGGGAGGGGATGAATCGCCGCACGCCAGTACAAACCATTAAATGAACATATCTCTAACCAAGAGATAGCGATGGAATACAGTCACCGCTACCACGCGTACCCGACACAAGAGGTAGCGGAGCGACTCGACTCTCACATCGACGTTCATCGCCAAGCGTACAACCACACACGCTACGAATACTCCCACCTTCGGGAGGACACCGACACCATCGGGTCGGCGTACAACCATCATGCCCGACTCACTGACTGGAAAACCGAGTTCCCCGTGTTCAAAGAGGTTCACTCCAAAGCACTTCAACGAACCGTCACACGGTTCTACCAGAATCTCTCGAACCTCTCCAAGCAGAAAGCGAACGGTCGTAAGGTCGGGAGGCTCAAATGGAAGTCTCCACGGGAGTTCCAGAGTATGACGTATTCGCAGTCTGGCTTCGAACTCAAAAACACGAGTGGCCGCAACGCAACTCTCTGGCTCTCCAAAATCGGAGACATCAACATCCGCTACCACCGCGAAATCCCTGATGAAGCGTCCATCAAAGAGATCACAATCAAAAAGGAGACGACCGGCGACTGGTTCGTCTCGTTCGGCCTCGAAACCGACGACGCCGACCCGCCCGAGAAACCGGATGTGGACTCGCTCGACACGAGCAATAGTGTCGGTATCGACCTCGGCATCCTCAGCTACGTCCACACGTCAGACGCCAAGACCGTGGATTGGCTCGACCTCGAAGACGAGTACGACCGACTCCGCCGCGAACAACGTAAGTTGTCGCGGAAGAAGAAAGGGTCGAACAACTGGGAGAAACAACGCCGGAACGTGGCGAAAGTCACGCGTTACATCCAGCGGAAGGTGCTGGACTACCAGCACAAGATAACGACGTGGCTCGTCCGCGAATACGACGCCGTGTTCGTCGAAGACTTAGACGTGAAAGGAATGTTGGAACAGTCGCATAACGCTCGCAACAAGCAGGATGCGGCATGGCGGCAATTCATCACGCTCCTCGAATACAAGAGCGATTTGTACGGCTGTCACGTCGTGCAGGTCGACCCCAAAGGGACGACAAAAGAGTGTGCGGCGTGTGGTGTAGAGACAGCGAAACCCATCTGGGTACGCGAGCATTCGTGCCCGTCATGTGAGTTTGAATGTGCTCGTGATGCGAACGCGGCGATGAACGTCCTGCAACGCGGCTTTTCTGAACTAGGGCTGGGATGGCCCGAAGACACGCCTGTGGAGACTGCGCTCCCTACGGACACCACTACGGTGTCTGCAAAGCGCGTCGTCGAAACAGGAAGCCCAACCCTCAAGGAACGAACGGCGTCAGCCGTGAGCGAGTAGGGTGGGGTAGTTCACCTCTCTTCGTTCTGTTACAAGAGCCGCGCTGCATTCAGAGGATGGATGCAGCACTTGGCAACAGTTTATTGCAACTACTCTATTCTGAAACTGCTATTCTGTGGAACGTGCGTATTGAGCAATGGAACGTTCTATCCACACATCAACACGTATTTCGGACCGGTTGAACATATCTGCCCATATGCCCTCCACTACCCCCTTCATTGATTCGGTTACTGGAGAACTGGATAGAGCCCAAGTTCTCTCGGAAGCGATCCCGATCGGTAAACTCATCGGCCTATTCGTCACTCTCAGCCTCGTGCCCTTTGGTCTCGTGTTTCTTGCACTTGGCAGCTCACCTGTGGGTGAGGTACTGGTCATATTGGGCCAGTTCATCCTCGCAGTCGGGACTGGTATCGTGCTCATGTACGTCGTCGCTCGTGGAACGCAGTTGTCCGGTGAGTGAGTCTCCGACACGGACCGGTTCGGCTATCTGATGGTTTTTGTTTGGTGGACAGCCGTCGAACGACGAGACTCGTATACGCACCTCCTCGAGGGGTTTGTCGGAGTCACCACAGCCCTGTTCACGGGATTGCTGTGGACAGTTCAATTCATACGATTCTGGGGGGTTGAGATGGCATCAACCCGAACAATTGCATTCCTCATTGTATTCGTGCTTGGAGCTGTTTCCCTAGCAGGCGTCCTCACAGGAATTCCCCTGATGTACACTCGACGTCGGCTGTGATCGTTCACAGACCGAGTCTGTCTCAACAAAAACGGTTCATCGCGATACGTCTGGGTTTCTATTCTCTTCTTACCGGATGTATCGCTCCACCCCGAGCTAGAGAACAAATCACAGTAGTTTTTGAGAGGGATGGCTCTGTTCCATACAGAGATGCCCTCTGAGAAAGTCTGTCCGGATTGTGAGGAACTATTAGAGCAGATGAAGCTGCAAGGAACCGACGCCCTTGGAGAGCTTTCCATTGTCTCAGAATCGCCAGAAGACGGATTCCTTAGCAGCATACGAGTAGACGAAATCCTCACGCCGGTCCCATACGTGTGTCCCGAATGCCGACGAACTCTCTTGTACGCCGAAGAGTAATCGATAGGCGAGTCTCCTACATAGACCGATCTCGACCGCCTCGATCAAACCAGCCCCTCGTGCAAGACTCGCGCTTTGTATCTTGCACGCGAGTCTTGACAAGACTTGGATAGGCAGAGCGTGCGAATCTTTCTATGACACGCTCACACTATGCTGTCCACTCGACCCCCGCTATTCGATCCTCGGTTCCGACAGAGTGTCGGAACACTCGTCACTCACGGGAAGGCGGGGGTATGCGCTCGTATCTCTATCACGTGCCGATTCTCAGGAGTTCGTGACGGTGCCATCGTCGTGGATCGGGTCATCCGATCACCTCCTTTTCACTCTCGCTCTCCCTCATTCCCGTCGTCCCCATTCCTGTCCTCTATCACTCCTGTCCCGCCTTACTTTCGCTCTTCCTCACTCCTGCCCTCCACCACGCATCGTTGCAGCACACTCGGTACAGAACCCGGTTTCCTCGTCGTAGTGGGTCGTACACACGAGTGCCCCACACTGGGAACAGTGGTGCTCGGCGAGTGCCGTCTCACAGATCTGACAGAGGGTTTCGAGGCTCATGAAGAGGTATCCGCCGAGATCTACCACCCCATACCGTTTATAAATTCGCCGGCCGACTCCTGACGTGTGCCGTTTGGATTCGCGCCGGAACTGGCCGCTGGGATCGTCGTGGTCGTATTCGTCGCCGGCGCAGTGAACGGACTCGCAGGATTCGGGTTCGCACTGGTTGGAACGATGGCGCTGGCGACGGCCATCGATCCAGCCACGGCCGTCGTGTTCATGATCGCCCCGATTCTCGCCGTGAATCTGTCCTTGGTCCGCGATCTTTCGCCCGCGCAACTCCGATCATGTGGGCGCCAGTTCGCACCGCTGATTCTCGCGGCGCTCGTCGGTACCCTCGCCGGCCTCGTCGTCCTCGACCGCGTCCCACAGGGACCACTGAAAGTGGGTCTCGGCGTGGTGTCACTGTCCTTCGTCGCGAGTGCTCAGAAAACGGTCCCGATTCCCGGACTCGATCGGGCCAGATCGGGCTGTTTCGTCGAAACGCCGTCCGCGATGGTCGGCGTCGGTGCCGTCTCCGGGCTGGTGTTCGGCGGGACGAACGTCGGCGTGCAACTCATCGCGTATCTCCGGAGTTGTGATCTCTCCCACAGCATGTTCATCGGCGTCGTCGCGATGGTCTTTCTCGGGCTCAACGGCGTCCGCATCGGTGCGGCGGGCGTTCTCGGGCTGTACCCGAGTGGCGCGGTCGCGCTCGCCTCCGCCCTCGCAGCAGCCCCGGCCGTAGTCGGAGTTGCGATCGGGACGCGACTCAGGTCGACCGTCAGCGAACACCACCGGCGGGTCGCGGTGCTTGCGCTGTTGACCGTGATCGGGATCCGACTGGTTCTTGGCGGTCTCGGGATCGCCTGACCGGCCATCCAGCGTCGTCTCGGAGACGATGACCCGACTGAATCGATCGTTGCGATCGAACACGTCCGGATGGCTGTCGTTGACTCTCCCGCCCCTCCCGGAGCAGAAATCCGAACATGTTCGAAGGGGGATTTAACGGCCACGAGTCTCTATTGTCTCCATGGGACAGACAGCTGGTGGATACGTCGAGACGGAATCGCTCACCACGACCCACTGGCTCGCGATACTACTCGTCCTGGCAACCGGGATCATCCACGTGTATGCCGGCCTCGTCGAAGGACGAATACCGGTATCACTCGCGGGTGTCGGGTTCCTCGGTGCTATCGCGTTGTTCCTTTTGGATTTCCGCCGATCCCTGCTGTATCCGGTGGGAATCGTTTACACGGCAGTTCAGCTTCCGCTTTGGTACGTTGGGAAAGCCGGTGAATACACGATGATCGGGTACGTCGATAAAACGATTCAGGTCGTACTCATCATCGTTCTCGTCTACCTCTTCTGGAAGGAACGGAAAACACCCGAACGGAGCCGCGGGACGCCAGCCGCTTGATTCCGGGCGTTGTGCTAACTGCTTGATTCCGGGCGTTGTGCTCTCGGATTGAATCGGTTCGCGAACTGGCTCGCGAATCGACCTACGAATCGGATCGCGAATCGCGCTCACCTGGCTCATCTTCCTGACGACGTCACTCTCGGGCACCGGCAGATCGTGCTGTAACTGAGTCTCACCTGAGTCGCTACGGTCTCCTGCAGGTTCTCAGCAATATCCTGCAGATCGTTCCGCGATTTTAATAAGGATATATCACGAACATGTTCGAGGTAATTTCTGCCGGATGAGAATCTGTTTACTCATTTATCACTGGCTAGGGGGTATTACTACCCGTGACACGAGGGGCATCGAGTCATACCGAACCTACCGAAGACCATACCATGAGAGATCCCTACGACAGACGAACGATACTGAAGACGATCGGTGCGGGAAGTATTACGCCGGCGATCGCGGGTTGTACGTCGGACGGTAACGGCGACGGCAACGGCGACGGCGAGGAGACACCGACGCCAACGCCGGAGGACACGAACGGAGAGCCGGATCACGAAGTCCCACACCCCAATAACGACGAGCTTTCCGACGCCGAGGCGACCGGGGAGCCGCTCGCCGGTGGCGAGCGACAACCGGGGAACCAGTCCGAGCCGGACAACGCGAGCGTGATGCTCCAGCACACGCCGAGCGACGGCCAGAGTTGTGGATCGTGTGCCCTGTACGTCCCGGATCAGAACGACGATGGATTCGGTGCGTGTTCCTCCGTCGCGGGCAAGATCCACCCCTGTGACTGGTGTCTCCTCTATTCGGAATACAGCGGGGACGACTGGGAAAATCCGTGCGAGACGGTGTGACCGGGACCAATACGATCATGACTAATAATGAAACCGAGACGAATGAGATGTCCATCCCGAAATCGGCTGAGAAGCTGATGCGGGAACATGAAGAACAGCTCGATGAACTGATCGCCGACGTAGAGCCTCCCGAGGGAGACGGAGTCGACGACGACGGTGTGAGTCTGGATCTCCCCGGTCTCAAGCTCGGACGACGCGACCTGATGAAAGCGGGTGCGGCAGTCGGTGCGACTAGCGCATTGGCCGGGTGTACGTTCGGCGGCTTTGAGAACGGGAACGGTAACGGCGGAAACGGTGAGGCCACGACTGACCACGCCGTCCCACCGGGTGAGCACGACGAGTACTACGGCTTCTGGAGCGGCGGCCACTCCGGAGAAGTGCGCGTCGTCGGGATCCCGTCGATGCGAGAGCTCCGGCGTATCCCCGTCTTCCAGAAGGACGGCGCGCTCGGATATGGACACGACGAGCAGACGAAAGACATCCTCAGAGAGGGAGGCGATGTGGGCTCCCTTGCCGGTCACGAGTGGGGCGACACCCACCACCCGATACTCTCGGAGTCAGGGGGCGACTACGACGGTGAGTACCTCTGGATCAACGACAAAGTGTCGGGGCGACTGGCGCGGATCAACCTGAAGTACTTCGAGACGGACGCCATCACGGACATCCCGAACATGCAGGCGTGTCACGGCTGCTCCGTCCAGAGCCCGGACACGAACTACGTCTACGGCATCGGCGAGTTCCGTGTGCCCGTTCCCAACGACGGCACGACCGACCCGGACGACGCCGACGAGTACTGGTCGGTCTTTGCGGCGCTTGATCCCGACTCGATGGAGGTCGCCTGGGAAATTCGGGTCTCCGGCAACCTCGACAACGCTGATAGCGGGAAGGAAGGTCGGTGGGCGTTCGCGACCGGCTACAACAAAGAGGAGGCCTTCGAGATCGACGGGATGACTCGTGACGATCGTGATTATCTGAAAGCCTTCGACATCGAGGCCATCGAGGCGGCCATCGACGCCGGCGAGGCAGAGGACGTCAACGGCGTCCCCGTTCTCGACGGACGGCGGGACTCGCCGCTCGTCAGCGGGAGCGATCCGATCGTTCACTACATCCCGACCCCCAAAGGCCCTCACGGCTGTGACGTCGAACCGACTGGGACGTACGTCACGGCGAGCGGGAAGCTCTCGCCGACCGTGACCATGGTGGAGATCGACCGAATCACGGACGTCGACGACCCCGAAGACGCTATCGTCGGCCAACCCCGAGTCGGAATGGGCCCCCTTCACACGACCTGGGACGGCCGTGGACACGGGTATACGACCCTGTTCATCGATTCGGCGATCGCGAAGTGGGACGTCGAACAGGCCGTCGAGGCGGAGAAAGGCTCCGATGAGCCGGTTGTCGGGACGATCGATGTCCACTACAACCCGGGTCACGTGCAGGCCGTCGAGGGCGAGACGACGGATCCCGCCGGCGACTGGCTCGTGACGCTCAACAAGCTCTCGAAGGATCGTTTCCTCTCGGTCGGGCCGATACATCCGGATAACGACCAGCTCATCGCCATCGGCGAGGACGCCGAAGACGAGACGGGCGGCATGGAGCTGATCGCCGACCATCCGGTCCATCCCGAACCGCACGACTGCGTGTTCGCCAGCCGCGACAAGATCAACCCGAACAACGTGTGGGACCGTGAGGATTACGAGGGTGAAAAGGAGTACGTCAACGAGGACGACTCCCGGATTGAGCGGACGGGCGATAGATCGGTCGATGTGTACACGTCGGTCAAGCGAAGCGAGTTCGGACTCCGTGACTTCACGGTGAAAGAGGGCGACGAGGTGACGATCACCGTCACCAACATCGAGAGCAGCCGGGACATCATCCACGGACTCGCCATCCCGCGATACGCGATCAACCTCTCGATCGCGCCCCAGGACACCCGGGAAGTGACGTTCTCCGCCGACGAGCCCGGAATCTACTGGATCTACTGTACGTACTTCTGCAGCGCGCTCCACCTCGAGATGCGCTCGCGGATGATCGTGGAGCCCCGAGAGGACTAACCAACGCAGCCACCGCGGACACTCCCATGACACACCAAACAGATCATCTCCCGGGACATCGTGGATCCCTCAAGCGTGGTGACTAGCATGCAGTGGCCAAGCCTCGATGAGTTCCGGGAGCTTCGACGCTCACTTCCGGTCGTCGCGGCGGTGCTATTCGTCGCGGCGCTCGCGTTTCCGATGTGGGTCATTTACGTCCAAGCACCGCAGTACCCCGGAGAAGTGCTGACGCTGAAACTCTACGCGTATCCGCGGCTCACTGGCGACTACTGGGAGATGGCGGAGCTGAACCAGTACGTCGGCTTCTACTATCCGGATCCCGTGTACTGGGAGCCGAACTTCCGGGTCCACGACCGAGCGATCAACGTGCCCGAGTGGTCGTTCGGGTGGTTGGCGTTCGTTCTGGTGTCGGCACTTAGCCTGTTCGTCGCCCTCGCACCGTCAGTCGAGAAGCTGAAACGTGGTCTGAAATGGCAGCTCATCGGCACCGTCACGGTGTTTACGGTGATGCTGATAGACATCCAGTACCGCCTCTATCAGGCGGGTCACTCGCTTGACCCAGACGCACCACTGATGGGCGTCGAGGCATTTACGCCGCCCATCTGGGGCAAATACGAAGTCGCCAACATCACGAGCCACTCCCGGTTCGGGTCCGGAGTCTATCTGGTCCTGATCGCGATCGGACTCCTCGTCGTGGCGTACTACTACCGCGATTCGACGGTAACGTACCAGGAGTTCGAAGCCCGTGTTCGGGCACGAATCGCTACTGTGATCGGGTCCGATACTGAAACCGCCGGGTCTGAGACGGAAACCGTCGGGTCCGATACCGAAACCGAATCGAACGTTCGAGACGAGGAGGCTACTCCTTCGCAGCGATGAATGATCCTCTTGAGCGCGGTTTCGCGGTCGTGGCAGCGGTGATGCTTGTCCTGTCCGTCGTGGGCGTCGTCGTCCCACCGACGGAGGCAGAAAGCGGGGATGAACTGGAGTTTGATACTGGGGTCCCGGACGAATACTCCTTTAGGGCACCGACCCAGGACGGAACCGCCGAGGTTGACGGTCGGACGTTCGATTCGGTACAGGCCGCCGTCTCGGCGGCCGAGTCGGGCGAGACGGTCGTCCTCCGGGGGCGACTGGACGGGCCAGTCGTCGTCAACGAATCGAACGTGACGCTGACAAGCGCACCCGGAACGCTCGCGCTCGTCGAGGGCGACGGCGAGGGTAACGTATTGACGATCAACGGTCAAAACGTCACGCTCGATCGTGTGTGGGTGAAAAACTCCGGCTACGACACCGCCGAGAACGACGCCGGAATCTGGGTCAACGGAACGAACACCCGAGTCGTCGATAGCCGCGTGACCGACATGACGTTCGGCGTCTGGATCGACGGCGTCGACGACGTCCGCCTCAAGAACAACACGATCGTCGGACGGGAGTCGATCTATCCCTTCTCGAATCGAGGGAACGGTATCCAGATATGGAAAAGCGACGGGTCCGTCATCGCGAACAACCGTATTACCGACGTCAGGGACGGCATCTACTACTCGTGGGCCTCGAACGTACTTGCCCACGGGAACACGATGTGGGATCTCCGATACGGCGTCCATTACATGTACTCCGACGACAACACCCTCCGGAACAATCTGGCGTTCGACAACGACGTCGGGTACGCGCTGATGGTCTCCGAGGAACTGACGATCATCAACAACACGGCCATCGACAACACCGGCCGGAGCGGGCACGGTATCCTCGTCAAAAGCATCGACCGGACGGAGATTCGGAACAATACGCTGGTCAGGAACGATAAGGGGTTATACGTCTACAACTCGCTGGATAACGTCATTACGAGAAACCTCGTGCTCGAAAACGGCATCGGCGTTCACCTGACTGCGGGGAGCGTCCGGGAGGAGGTCCACCACAACAGCTTCATTGCGAACGACGAGCCGGTCCGTGCCGTCATCGGCGAGCAGGTAGCCTGGAACGCGAGCGGCGAGGGCAACTACTGGTCGGGGACGAAGCCGGCTGACGTCGACGGAGACGGTATCAGCGACGTCCGGTATCAACCGGCAGGCGTGGTCGAACGACTCGCTGCTCGCAACCCCAATGCCCGTCTGTACACGGATAGCCCGGCGTTCGCCGTCATCCGGCTCGCGGAGAGTTCGGTGCCGATCATCGAGACTCCCGGCGTCGTCGACCACCATCCGTTGACGACTCCCCCACACGAAGATTGGAGGCAATATTATGAATGAGATCACGATCGAAGACGTGACGAAAACGTACGGCGACGTGACGTCCCTTGACGACGTGTCGCTGAGTATCCCGTCGGGCTCGACGTTCGGTCTCCTCGGAACCAACGGTGCCGGAAAGACGACCCTGTTTCGACTGCTCATCGGTCACGAGTATCCGGACACGGGAACGCTCGAAATCGCGGGACTCTCTCCCGACGAGGGTGCCTCGATCAGACAACGGGTCGGCTACCTCCCCGAGAACGCGGGCTTTCCCGCTTCGTTCACGGGTCGGGAAGTCCTCTCGTTCCACGCTGACGTGCGCGGCGTTCCACCGGTGTCGAAGGCCGACAGTATTGCCGACGTGCTCGATACGGTCGGCCTCTCGGACGCGGCGGATCGTCGTGTCGGCGGCTACTCGAACGGAATGAATCGTCGACTCAGCCTGGCGACGGTTCTGATCGCCGAACCGAGCGTGCTGTTGCTGGATGAACCGTTCTCCGGGTTGGATCCGATCGGCGTGGACGCGCTTAATTCGGTGATCGACCGGCTCGCAACGGAGACGTCGATGACCATCGTACTCACCTCCCACACCCTGGTCGAAGCCGAACGGATCTGTGATCGGATCGCCATCCTCGATGACGGACGCGTCCAACTGTCAGGCTCGACCGATGAGCTCCGCCAGTCCGTGGGAGACACCGTGACCGTCCAGTTCCGGACCGTGGACGGGGAAGCGTTGTCCCGGGTGACTGACAAGCTTCGGAATGCCGAGATGGTTCGGACCGTCGAACGACCCACCGAGGAGCGACTCCGCGTTCGCTGTGCCCGCGACGACGTCTTCGACGTGATATCCGTCGTCCATGAAAGCGTCACCGTAGATGGATTCGAGGTCCACGAACCGAATCTGGACGACGTGTTCCACAACGCCGTCAGGCCGGACACGGAGACGTCCTCACGAGCAGCGGCTCCCCTTCAGGACGGTGGTGGGTAATGGCGTCCCGTTTTCGCAGCGAGCCCACCTCCGAGCATGCGGCTGTCGAGACGGTCAGCGACGACGAACTGGGTTCGATTCCGGGATATCGAGCCGTGATCCGGATCGCGATCCGGGAGTATCGCATCGCCATCCGGGGCCGGTGGGCGATCGGACTCACGGCCCTGTTTGCCATCTTTTCGGTCACCGTCGTCGGGTTCGGTACCTCGGAGGTCGGTCCGAGCCAGTACGCTGCCGTCGTCGCTAGCCTCGTGGAACTCGGCGTCTATCTCGTTCCCCTCGCCGCGTTGACCGTCGGATACGACACCGTGGTGGGAGCACGAGAGGCGGGCTCTCTCGACATGTTGTTCACGCTTCCCGTCTCACAGGCCCAGGTCATCTTCGGAAAGTATCTCGGTCGGCTCGCCGTCCTCGGGGGGGCGATGGGTATCGGGCTGGGAGTCGGCGGCGTGGCGGCAACGCTCATCGGCGGCATCGGTGGGCTCGAACAGTACGCGCTGTTCGTGATCGTGTCGGTCGCCACGGCCGGCGTCTTCCTCGGCGTGAGCGTCCTCCTCTCGACGCTCGCTCGCGAAAAGACACAGGCACTCGGGGCCGCCCTCGTCGCCTGGCTGTGGTTCGTCCTTCTGCATGACCTGGTGGCTATCGGTCTCATTGCAGGGACGGAGCTTCCCGACGCCGCGTTAACCGTGATGGCGCTGACGAATCCCGCAGACGTGTATCGCCTCCTGGTCTTGAGTCAGTTGGAGACGACCACCGGGGGCTTCGCGGCGGTTCTCGCGAAGGCGAGCCTGTCGGTCCCGTTGTTGGTCGTCGCACTGATCGTCTGGCTTCTCGCCCCGATAGTCGTGGCGACCGTCGGAATACGCCACCAACCCCCGTGATCGAAGGATGCTGTCTCAGTTGCACACGTCCGTGCGGACACCGGATCTCGTGTTCCTGCTTGGGGCCGGGACTGACGCCGATTGGAGAGACAATCTACGAACACCGCTGACTGAGAGACGCGACCCACGAACACCGCTGACTGAGGAATGCCATCCACGAACACCACTGACTGAGAGATACAATCCAGGAAGATCAATGAAACACCCACACAGACAGCGCCACCACCAGTGTCGAGCGATAGATCATGCCACGGCTTCCGAAGACGGCGCTCGTCATCGACGGCTCGGCCGTCGCGAGTTCCTGATTGCCGGAAGCGCCGTCGGGACGGGACTCCTCGCGGGATGTGCCGGCAGACAGTCGAACGGAGGCGGCCCGCCGGCTCCCGTCTCACTATCCGAAAACACGGAGTGTGACGTCTGCGGGATGGTGATCTCCGAACATCCGGGACCGAACGGCCAGATCTTCTACCGGGAACACAGTCCGGAGAATCACGACAATCCGGCTCGATTCGATTCGACGAAGGCGTGTTTGTTCCCCTACTACTTCGAACACGAGCAACTGGACTGGACGGCGGAGATCGTCTACGTCACTGATTACTCGCTCATCGACTACGACATCTCGGTCGTGGAGGGACAGCAATACATCGAGACCGCCACGAGTGCGGAGACGTTTTCGAACGCGGACGACGTCGTTTTTGTGGTCGGAAGCGACGTTCACGGTGCGATGGGGCCCGATTTCATCCCGTTCTCCGATGCGGACGATGGGACATCGTTCGCCGAGGAATACGGTGGTCGAACCGTGAGGATGGACGATATCACGCCGGAGATGCTGGGTCGAGGATAGCGACGGTCGGGGTGTCAGCCCGTTTTATAGAGATCCGTGGAGAGATAGCGCTCGCCCGGATCAGGCAACACGACACAGACGAGATCATCGGGATGTTCGGTCGCGTATTCGGCCGCGACGGCGAGTGCCCCGCCCGATGAAATGCCGACTAACAACCCTTCCGTGCGTCCGAGCTTGCGGGCTGTTGCTTTCGCATCGGACGCCTCAACCGCACGGACCTCGTCGATCAATTCGGTCCGAAGGACGGACGGGAGAAAGCCCGGACCGATACCTTGGATCTCGTGGCCGGCTGAACTCTGTTCGGAGATCGTCGGTGATTCGGCCGGTTCCACGGCAACGGCGGTGAATGCCGTCTCGTCACGGTCCTCTTTGATGTATTCGGCGACGCCGGTGATCGTTCCGCCGGTCCCCACGCCAGCGACCAGTGCGTCAAGTTCCCCGTTCGTCGCCGTCCACAGTTCCGGTCCCGTCGTCCGACGGTGGGCCGCCGGATTCGCCTCGTTTTCGAACTGGCGGGCCATGATCGCGTTCTCCTGCTCGGCGACGATCTCCTCGGCACGCCGGTTGGCACCCGCCATGCCCTCCTCGGCAGGTGTGAGTTCCAACTCCGCGCCAAGCGCGCGTAGCATCGCCCGACGTTCCTCGGACATGGAGGTCGGCATCGTGAGTAGGCAGTCGTAGTCCCGGGCGGCACAGACGGCCGCCAGGCCGATGCCCGTATTGCCGCTCGTGGATTCGACGACCGTCCCGTCCGGTTTCAAATCCCCCTCCCGCTCGGCCACGTCGATGATCTCACGAGCAATCCGATCCTTGACCGAGTAGGGGTTTTGTCCCTCGACCTTTCCGAGCAGATTGTCGGCAAAAGCGTCCAGACGGAGCAGCGGTGTCTCCCCGATCAGCTCACCGATCGACGATGCGACGTCCATTTCCGAACCGATCGTCTCGGAGCGTGCCATCACGAATGATACACGCAATCCCCACAAAAATCGAATACTCGAATCCCAGCGACTGAGAACGGGTCTCGGGTCGGATCTCTCTGCTGGTTCGAACCGATCGGATTTCACTCATGGAGCCATTCGTACCACTCACCGAGATCGACGAGTTGATTTTCGATTCCGTCGATCCCGTACTGATTGAAAACCTCGTCAACGGTTCGAGCCAGTCCTTCCGGGTCAGTGTCCGGTAGTTGCTGATCGTAGTAGAGGAGGAGCCCCGCGTGGTTGTACTCGTGGTGCAGTGGCTCGAAATCCTTTGCGTTGTTCGTCAAAAGGACGATCCCATACTCACCACACCACTCTGTCAGTTCGTCGTCACTCGTGTGTTCACCGAACCGATCTTTAGCCTGTTCAACGTCGTGTCCACGCTCTCGAAGAAGTCGTTCGAAGATCCGGCCGACGTGTTCGTCAAGCAGGATCTGAGCACCCGTCACTGAACGGTCTCTTTAGGTTTGAGTGCCGACTCTTGCACTCGTTCGAATGCTGCTTCGTTCTCCGCTTCGAGCTTGCGCAGTTCGTCAATGTGGGCGTAGTAGTATGAGAGGGATTCGTACACGTCTGCAAGAGACACATCCAGTTGATCTGCGACGTGAGCGGGGGATTGTCCGCTGTCAATCACCCGTGCGGCCACGTGGCGAACGCCGATACGCGTTCCGTCGATTCGCGGCTCGCCACCGAGCACATCTTCGTCACGGGTGATACTCATATGATTTGATAGACACTCTCGCCGGTTATATCTTTCTGGCGGTTGATCTTGTCACTACATGACACGTGTACGAAACCGAGGCATGAACCGCCTCACACCGATCGACCCCGTTTCCCACCCCCGATGAGTGGATTCTATCGCCGATATCTTCTGGTCCTCTTTCAATTTCTCCCCTTCGCGGTGGAGTTCCTTCGCGACAGACGCCGATTCCTGCTGTTCGGGTCCGGCAGATCGATCGACGAGAAGACCCACCGACGGCGGGCTGAGCGAATGCGGGACACGATGTTGGAACTCGGCCCGGCGTTCATCAAGGTCGGGCAGGTTCTGTCGACGCGTCCCGACATCCTCCCGTTGACCTACACCGACGTGTTCGGGACGCTCCAGGATGAGATCCCCGAGGAGACGGGCGGCGACCCACAGACCGTCCTCAGGGAGGAACTCGGCGACGAACTGGATCTCTCGACGCTGGAACCGATCGCCGGAGGGTCGCTCGCGTTCGTGTACGCGGTTACCCACGACGATGATCGGATCGCGGTGAAGGTGCGGCGTCCGGGCGTGAAATCCCAGATCGAACTCGACCTCCGAGTCATCCGGCGATTGATCCCCCTGATAAGCGTCTTCGTCGACGAGCGCAATCAGTACTCGATCGAGAACGCGGCGGACGACTTCGAGGAGATCATTTTCGACGAGATCGATTTCGACCGGGAACGGCAGATCATGGTCGAAATCGGGACGAACTTCGCCGACGACGATCGGGTCGTCATCCCGGACGTCTACGAGGACCTCTCCTCGGAGCGCGTGCTGGCGATGGAGTACCTGACTGGTCGGAAGGTCACTGCCGACGACGCCTTTGACCACGTCGACGTCGACCGGGAGGAGATGGCCACGCGGATCACGAAGGTGTTTCTACGGATGGGCCTCGTCGACGGGGTCTTTCACGCCGACCCGCATCCGGGCAACCTCTCCGTCACGGATGCGGGGCGTCTGCTGATCTTTGATTTTGGAATGAGCGATCGACTCTCACCCACCGATCAGGAGAACATCATCGGACTCTATCGCGCGCTCGTCCGGCGCGACGTCGATGCACTCGTGGACGCCCTGATCACGCTCGACGTTCTCGACCCGGGTGTTAATCGAGCCGAGGTCGGACGCGTCCTCGAACTCGTCGTCGAGAACCTCGAGGGACGTTCGGAGATCACCTGGCGAATGATAATCACCGAATTGACGACGATGCTCCGGGACTTTCCGTTCCGTATCCCGCCGGACGTGATGTTGCTCATTCGGGTCGGCACCGTCGGTGAAGGCGTCTGTCGCCAACTCGATCCCGAGTTCGACTTTCTCGCAGTCGTTCGGTCGTTCCTCGTCGAACAGGGTCTCATCGAAAGCGAACTCGAAACGATCATCGAGGAGACGTGGAGGGACGCTCGACGGTCGATACCCGCATTGGCACGTATTCCGGCCCGATTCGATCGAACGTTGGATCGGATGGAACGCGGCAAACTCGTCGTCCAAACCGAGGGCGCCGACGCCTCCGGCCTCGGCGATCCGGCCCTCGGGTATGCGATACTCGCCGGCGCGCTCACCGTCGCTGCGGCGGTTTTCACGCTCCATGAACGACCGTACGAGGTTCCCGCCCTGCTCCTGGCAGGGGTCTTTCTCACCGGCTACCTCGTTCGGCGGTTCCAGTAGGACAGCAGATCCACCACGGCGACGATCGATCGTGTCGGTGACGGTTGATCGCGTCGGCGATGGTTGATCGCGTCGGCGACGGTTGATCGCGTCGGCGATGTTCCTCATGTCGGCGTCGCTCAATCGTCTCCGTCTAGGGAGCGTTCGGGTCGTCACGTTCGGGTTCGGACAGTTCCTTCAAGCGGCGTTTTTGTCCATACACCAGTAATGTCTCACCTGGACGAAGGATCTCGTCACCGTTCGGGACACTCACGTACGATCCGTCCGCACGAACGATACCCAGCGCCAGAACGGAATCAGAATCCGGGGTTGCCTTTCGAAGCGGTTCGTTCGCGAGACGGTGATCCTCTCCGACGTATATTTCGGCAACTCCGTATCCCTCACGACGCTGCAGGAGTTGTCGAGACCCTCCCACAGCGAGTGACGTCGTCCGATCGAGTCCCCACGTTATCAGTGGGGTAATGAGACGGTCGAACCACCGACTCCGGGCGAACAACAGAATGGTCCCGCTCCCGATGACTAGGTAGATGAATCGTCGTGCCTCACCTCCCTCCCCTCCCATAAACGACAGGATCAACGTCACGATACCGGTGATGATGCCGACGTTTCCGGCCAAGATCAAGACCATGACGATTCGACGGCGTCCCGGTGTCGAGATCGCATCTTCGGCTTCGCGAGTGGTGAATCCCACACCGGTGAACGCGGAGACCGCCTGAAAGGTGGCAATTTCTGCTGACAGCCCCGTCATCGTTAGTGCCCTTGTTCCGGTTCGAATGACGATGACCGAAAACGCGAGTACGACGAGGACGAATATGACTGCGTATATTCCGATCGTCATGGCGGATCAGGCGGGCGTCCCCTCTCGCCCGTCGACCGCGCTCGGTTGACCGCGGCCGGATCGTCGCGCCCAGAGCAGCAGTGCAATGGGGAGTACGATGACGGAGTTGAGAAAGGCGTAGGTCACGCTAATGGACAACAACAGGCCGAACTGCTTGAGCAGCGGCGTTATCGACAGGAAATACAACGCTCCCGCACCGCTGAGAGTCGTAAGCATGCTCCCGGCGAGCGCCCCACCGGTTCCACGGAGCGTGATGATCGCTGCACCGTGTGGATCGCCACTCGCATCGACCTCGTCGACGAATCGGTGGACGACGTGGACGGCGTAGTCGATACCGATGCCGACGGTTATCGAAAGGATGGTTGCCGTGAGCGTATTGAACGGGACGCCGATCACCCGCATCGTCCCCACGAGCAACGTCGCAGTGACAATGATCGGGAGCATCGTCACGGGAGCCAGACGCGGGTCACCAACCAGCAGATAGTAGATGAACAACAAGAACAGTCCCGCGAGGATCAGCGCCGTCCCAAGACTGGTGACTGCCGTGGCGAAGATGGTGTCGGCGACGCGCTGGAACACGACCGTTCCGCCGGTCTCGACCGCCTCGAACCGGTAGCGGTCGGCCATCTCGGCGGCATCCACGGTCGTGTCCGCTCGGGTCGCATCAGCCTCGACCGAGTAGACCACACGCGTGTTGTGGTAGTCCGCAGTGAGATACGACTCCGCCCGGTCCTCGTATGGCGAGGCGAGCAGCGCGTCGTAGACGTCGCGGAGGTTGTCGTCCGGGATGCCGTTCCCGTTCGCGTCGTTTGCCGCGACGAGACGGGCGAACTCGGGTGACTCCCGTGCGTAGGTTCGGATGACTGTGAGTATGCTCTCGGAGCGGGCGTGGTTGGTCTCGTCCGTGACGAACGAATCCGGCGGATCGTCACCGGCCCGGGCGATCGATTCGAGGGCGTCGTCGCGGTACATCGGTCCCTCGACGTACACCGTAACCGTATCCCTGTTGCTCGTCTCGAAATGGTCCTCGATGAAGTTAACGTCCCGGGTCGTCGTGTACTCACCCGGTTGCATCGGTTCCGGAAGCGAGTACAGATAAGCGGGCAACTCCTCGGGCGGGAGGAAATCCTCGTCCTCGAATGAGCTGTCAACGCCCGATCCGTGGTAACCGCTCACGGCGGCAAGCAGGAGGACGGCAACGAGGAACAGCTTCGGTGCCTGGCTCGTCACCGTCAGGTGAAGCGGCATGAGACGGCCAAGCATCGAGTCCTCGGAGCCGAGCGGTTTCGAGTTGAATGCGGGCAGCCGCGTCCCCGCCCGTGCCCGTTCGACGAGCAGTTTCGCCGCCGGGAGGAAGACGCCGAACACCAGCGCATCGAAGGTGATGCCCACCGCGGCCACCAGACCGAAGTCGCGTATCATTCCCAGGCCGCTCGTCATGTTGGCCGAGAACCCGATGACCGAGGTCCCGGTCACGAGGAAGAAGGCCACCAGCAGATGCCGCATCGCCCCGTCCATAGCGCTCCGCCTATCGGCAACTCCGTCGGCGAGTTCCTCGCGATATCGATTGATCGTGTGGACGCCGAAGTCGACGCCGATGGCGAGCAACAGCGGCGGTAACGACACCAGTAACTGCGTGAACGGGATGTTCGCCAATCCCATGAACCCGAAGGTCCAGATGAGCGCCATCGACAGCGCGAGGACGCCGAGTGCCAGATCGAACGGGTCACGATAGGCGATCGCGAGAAACAACAACAGCAGGACGACCACTGCGGGGATCGTCGCCCGGAGCGAGTCCTCGAGGATCTTCGAATTCTCGTAACTGATGATGCCGCTCCCGAAGACGCGGACGTCGCCGCCGACGGAGTCGGTAACGCGACGAGCCTCGAGTTGGATGTCGGTCAGCTGGGTCGCCTCGCCGCCGGAACCGACGTCCGAACTCTCGACGTAGACGTCGTGTTCGACCACGGCGAGCGTGGACGATGCGTAGGCCTCGCGCTGATTGAAATCGTCGCTGATGGCCAGCCCGAATGAGGGATGGCGGGACGCTCGACGAACTGCGGCGCGTCTCTCGGCATCGCTTGCCTGCTCGACGGCCCGTATCTGAGCGTCGAGGGTCGTCGCGCTGGGATCGAGTTCTCGTGCTACGAGGTTCGCAACCGAGGTACTGTCAGCGACGCGGAAATCCTCGCGATCGGAAAGGCGTTGCTGGGTTTCGAGCATTCGAAGCAACCCCTCCCGTGAGAGAACGTTCTCGTTAGTCTGGATGAGCTGTGTCGTGTCCGTGCCCTGCCCGAAGGTGAACGTAAAGTCGTCCTCCATCCGCTGGTAGGTGTCGTAGGCGGGCACGTCCTGTGCGATCTGCTCCGTCCCGGAGGACATGGTGATGTCATCCAGGCCAGTGGCGAACCCAGCAGTGATGAGCAAAAAGACGATGACCACGGTCCCCGGACGATCGACGATCCACATGTCGATCCAATCGAGGAGTCGGCCGCCGTATCCGGACATTTCAACGCAGGCCCCACAGGGTGGTGCGCTTCCAGGCGACGAGACCGATCGAGGCGATTCCGACACCCCCGATCAGGGACCAGGGGAACCCGCCATCTTCGGGTTCGACCACGTCGATCGGGACTCGGTAGGTGCCGGAGAGTTCGGTGTCATCGTTCGCGTCCTCGTAGGTGAAATCGACGGAGACGGGGTAGGTCTTCGCGATGACGCCCTCGGCCACTCCAACGTCGAATTTCATCGTGGTCGATTCTCCCGGATCGAGCGTCTCGACGAACGCCTCGTCGTTGTCGCTCGTTAGCGGATCATCGGCGAACAGTTTGGCCTCGATGTCGGTGAGCGTCTCCGTCCGTGTGTTCGTCACCCGGAGTTCGATCGTCGTCTGCGTGCCGGCCGTGACGGTCGTGGCGACCGGTTCGACCTGGAAGGGGTCCGCTTCGGGATCGACGGTAACGGGGACATCGATCGGTTCGCTGGTGCGGACTTCGCCCTCAGCGTTCCGATATCGCACGGCGAACGATGGCATCCGTGGGCCGGCGTCGGCTTCCTCGCTCACGTCGAATTCGAACTGGAAGTGGGACGACTCACCCGACGCGAGGTCGCCTACCGCGTACTCGGTTTCAGTCGGGGTGAGCGTTCGACTCTCGGACCGATAGGTGACGAGGGCGTTGGTGACGTCGGCGGGTCCGTCGTTGACGATCGTCGCCGTCACCGTCCCGTCCTCGCCAACGTTGAGATCGCTGCGTATCTCCTGGATGCTGAACGTCTGTTCCGGTCGGACGTCGACGCCGAACTGCAGTGGCTTCGACCGTTTTTCGATGCCGCTTGGATCCTCATACTCGACGCCGACGGTCACTGGATACTCTCCGGGAGAGATGTCACGCGGGACAACGCCCTGTACCTCGACGGCGGTCGATTCCCCGGGTTCAAGCGACGACACGAAGGTGCTGCTCGTGGGTTGTGGGGCGGCGTACTCACCGAACTGAACCGTTTTGTCAGCCGATCGTAACTGGATGCGTGCGTCCGTTGCGGTCTGTGTCCCCACGTTTTTCAGAGTGAACGAAAGGGGGCCACTATCCCCCGCCGTGAGATCGTTCCCTTCACCGTCGACGATCTCGAATCGTGGTTGGTCCTCGACGACGACGGTCACGTACTTGATCTCCGATTTCGAACGGTCGGTGTACTCGACGTCGGTGTATCCAGGAGGATTCTTCATTTGGCGATACTTGGCGTGGATCGTGTAGTCGTACTCGACCCGGATCGGAATTCGATAGGTGCCGGGTTCGGCGTCGCCGATGTCGAGTTTGTAGTTGACGGGATGTTGGAGACCGCCTTCGGGAACGTTTCCGACGAGGGCAGTTCCGGATTTGGCCGTTATCGGGGCGTCGATCCGACCCGAGAGAACGGTCAGCTGGACGTTCCGTGCGGTCTTGACCCGCTGTTCGAGATTCGCCGGTCCGCCATCGTCGAAGCTCCCATCATTCGATACGGACACCGGGAGCACCACCTGGGATTCGGCGGTCACGTGATTGTCGTGAGCGGACAGTTCGATCGACGGATGTCCAATGACGCTATACTCGGCTGCCACCGGCATCGACAGCACCGAAACGACCAACACGCCGACGAGTATGACCCTGCCGACCCGGAGCATCTTCCCCATATGATGTATTGGCTCCCGAGACTTGTGTAGCTAATCACGAACATGTTAGAATATCCGGTGGCTCGTGGTGTCTCGCGCCCCAGCCTCACCCATCGGCGTCGAGATCACGCGAACGCTGGACACTGCCCGTCGTGAGTCGAGAGATGCAGTCTCCACCCGATCTGCGTCGAATCGAGGAGGCGAGCACTCCACGGGATCTGCGACGATCGGAACGCATTGCTCGCAACTGATTTGTCGGACCCTAACATGTTAGCCACGTTTGATAGGCTTGCCCGGATCAAATTTCTAGAAAGGACACGGAGACCGATCCAATGCCCAGAGCAAAATTACGAATTTCCATCCCCGAACAGGCATGGATTCACGACGTCTCAGCCGAATATCCGGAGACGAGGTTCCGAATCGTCGCCGTCCTCTCCAGTGACGAAAGCGGTATCGCCCTCCTCAAGATCCAAACCCCGAACCCGATTCCGATCATTACGAACATCGAACATCGATCGGACATTTCCAACTTCGATCTGTTGTGGAAACAGGACGAAGAGACCATGCTACAGATCGAAACGAAAAGTCCCCTCCTGTTGGCTCCGGTTTTGAAAGCCGGGATTCCACTGCAAACTCCATTCGAAGTCATCGATGGAACTGCAGAATGGGTGATCACGACTTCATCGGAGCGACTGTCGGCGCTCGGAACGCGGCTTGCGGAGGCCGGTATCGAGTTCGAAACGAAATACGTGCGCGATGAGCCATCGGATCCGGCCGACTATCTCCTCACGGATCGGCAGCGAGAGGTCCTGTTGACGGCCGCCGAGCAAGGGTATTATGACACCCCTCGACGCGTGACGCTCACCGAGGTGTCCAACTCGCTCGACATCTCGAAGGCGACCGGCAGCGACGTGCTCCACCGTACCGAAGGAAACGTTCTGTCGTGGTTCATCGAGGAGCACCTCCGAGCAAGTGACGTGATCGGATGAGTCGTCGACGTGGCGGGAAGACGCTGCCGGTCCGCGGTCTTCCCGCTCGGACCGATCAGAGATCAACGGCGTCGGAGACACCCAGGATCGCCTCACACTCCGGGCATTCGTAGACGATCCCGCTCGAGATGTTCGTCTCGGAACTCACGAGTTCATCGATGTCTCGTCCGCAATCGGGACAGTGGCCCATGGATCACGGAACGCACGCGACCACAATAAAGACGCCGTGCGGATCGACGAAGCGACCCCTCAACGACGGCCGAACAGTCGCTCTCGAAGGGATCGTGAGGTCGGTCGTTCGGCCAGCAACACCGGCGTGTCGAGTTTCTCGATGGTCTCGTACGCGAGCGATCCACGAACGATGCGTGACAGCAGTCCTCGCTCGGTCGCCCCGACGATAACCAGACTGTACTCGGGCCCGATCCGTCCGATCACCGTCTCCACGTCTCCGGTTTCGACGCGCAGGGTGGCGTCTTCGAGGTGGTGGGCTTCTGCCCAGTCCCTCAGGAAGTCGCGTCCAGCTTTCTCCGCGCCCTGATCGACGACGTGCAGGAGTGTGACGTCCACGTTGACGGTCTCTCGGAGTGCACGGGCCACCTCCGCGGACAGATCGGAGGCGGGCCCACCGGCAGTGGGAACGAGGACGTCGGTGAGTTCGAGGTCTTGTCCGTCCAACACGAGGACGTCACACGGGAGATCGTGTGCAAGCTCCTCCAGCGTGCCTTCGACACGTCCACCCGCGAACTGCGCGCCGCCGTAGCCCATCACGAGGGTGTCCACGTCGTTCCTCCGGGCGGCGTCGAACACCTCCTCGAATCCACGGTGAGAGAGGATGGTTTTCGTATCGATGGGAACGTCGAACGCCTTCGCATCCGCTCTCGCGGCGATCAGAAGCTCCCGTGAGGACGCGTCGATCTCCGCTTTGTGCTTTGCAGCAGCCTCGAGTGCCGTTTGATCCGGGACGGTAACGATGTGGGTTGCCAGCACGCGACCACCCTCGTGTTGAGCGAGCGCGCCGGCGAGCGTGATGAGGTCACTTTCGGTTCGCGGATTCGATATCGCCGCCATGATCGTTGGCCCCTCGTTCCCGCTCGGGGCCACTGCGGCGGCGGCGACGAGTGGACCCAGCAGTTTCGTTTCACGGCTACCAACGGCGTTCGGGAGGATACGCTCTCGCGGCGATTCGTCCCGACCGTCTCGGAACGTCGAGACGCCTGTTGCGTTCGCGGCGACGCCGGATAGGTCGAACCGTCCGGACTCGATCATCGTCCCGATTCCGAACGGTATCGCCGATAGGAACCTCCCGCCTGTGGGGAGTGTCCCATCGCTCACTCCTCCTGGTCCTCGTGCGGGAGGGCGATAACTGGGCGATTCGCGTTCGTGACCAACTTCAGGGACCTGTCGCCGGTGAGGAACTGCAGCAGGCGGTTGCCGCCGCGGGAGCGGTACGCGATCGCGCTCGCCTCGATTTCCTCGGCAGCCTCGAAGATCGCGCCGACGACATCCCGAGCATAGGCGGTGTGTTCGTCGGCGTCGGGAAATACCGTCCGCACGGCAGCATACGACTCCCCCGCCAGGTCCTCCGATTGCTCGACTGGAGTTTTATCGGGGACGCCGCCACCCTTCTCGACGACGTGAAGGGCAGTCACTCGATCCGGCTGGTACGGTTCCAGCGCGGTCGCCGTCGCCAGCGCGTCCTCCTCGTTGGCAATCGGCAGGAGAACGTGAGCGAGCAACTCCTCCGTCTCGTCGGGTCCTTGCATACGTGGAGTATCCGACTCCTCGGTTATAAAGAGCAAGGCGAATTCCCGTGTCGGGAGGGAGAGGTACGTTATTCCGTAGGGGAGACCCCGATCACCCCGATTTCGGGAGCGTCACCGTGAACACTGCGCCAACCGGATCATTGTCGCTCACCCGAATGTCGCCGCCGTATTGGTCGATCAGCGTCCGAACCAGATAGAGCCCGATTCCCGTTCCACTGCTCTCGAGATCCCGTTCCCCCTTGCCGAAGATCGCGTCACGTTTGCTTTCGGGCACTCCCGGTCCGTTATCCGAAATTGCCATTCGCACGTCCTCCTCGCGCTCTTCAACGTCGATCTCGACGACCGGGGTGTCCTTGTCGTTGTGTTGGACGGCGTTGTTCAACACGTTCCGGATGACCGACGAGAGCATCTCGTTCGCTCGAACCTCGACGTCAGGAATCGACCCACGAACGGTGATCTCCGCGTCCGAATGCGCCTCCTGGCGGAGGGTGATCTCCTTTTCGAGCATCGGCTTGAGTTTCGTCGGATGCACGTCCGCCTCTTCGTCGCTGGATAGCACCTCGACGTAATCGCGCGTGATCTCGGTCAGTTCGATGATGTGTTCGCTACTATTGATCACCTTCTCGAGATACTCCGTCCCCGTTTCGTCGACGTACTCCTCGAGTATCTCGGCCCAGCCGTGAATGATCGACATATCGTTTCGGATGTCGTGACGAACGACCCGGTTGAGTATCGCCAGTTCCTCGTTCATCCGTTCGAGTTCCGCTTCGTATTGTTCCTGTTCGGTGACGTCCCTGATCGATGCGAGGTCGGCGTTCGCTCCCTCGTAGTGGATCTGTGCAACGCTCACTTCCGCCACTCGCTTGTCCCCCTCCTGCGTCCGGAACGTCACCCTGTATCGTGACGGCGGATCCTCCTTGTCCGGGTCGAGTCTGCGTTCGTATCGATCTCGGGCTATTTGTCGATCCGCTGGTGTGAGCACCTCCATGAACGGCATTCCGAGAAGGTCTGCCTCCTCATAACCCGTTATCTCCGTAAACCGTGAATTGACGAAGGCGAATTTCCCATCCTGAACGATCGCGATACCGTCGTGGCTCCGTTCGACCAGCGTCGAGTACTTCTCTCGTTCCTCGGCGAGTCGTCGTTCGTGCTCCTTGCGCTCCGTGACGTCGACGAACGAGGCCATCAATCCGATGGGTTCGTCCTCGTCATCAGTCACGTAACTGGCCGAACACTGGGCGTCGAACGTGGATCCATCAGCCCGGACGGCCCGGGCTTCGCCCTTCCACCGTCCCGTCTCCTGGATCGTGTTCAGGACGGCGGCTGCGCTCTCGGGGTGCTTCCAGAATTCCGTCACCGATTTCCCGAGGACGTCCGACGGGTCATCGTACCCCCACATATCGAGGACAGCGGGATTCACGGACGTCAACTCGCCGTCGAGATCCGCGATGGCGATCCCGCTCAGCGCGGACTCATATGCGTATTCGTACGTTCGGAGCTGCCGTTCCCGCTCTTTGCGCTCAGTGATGTCCTGGAACACTCCCCGAAGCACATCCGTGTTCCCCGACTCGTCCGTTTGAACCTCCCCGTACGCACGGACGTCTCGGACCGTGCCGTCGGAACGGACGATACGAAGTTCCCGATCGTAATCACTCCCATCTTCGATCGCCTCGGTGACGGCCTGGGTGATCTCGTCGCGATCGTCGGGGTGGTACCACTCGAGTCCCTCCGCTAAGCTCGGGTCGTACTCGTCGTCGACTCCGTGAATACGACGGATCCCGTCAGACCACGTGAGTTCCTCCGTCCGACGATCGTACTCCCACACGCCGATGTCGGCGATGTCCTGCACCCGCTCGAACAGGAACTCCTGTCGTTCCAGTTCCTGCTCGCGCTCCGTGCGCTCGGTGATGTCACGGAACGTCCATAATCGACCGTAGTTGGTGCCGTCTTCTCCGACAACCGGTGCCGAATAGCGGTCAAAGACACGTCCGTCGGTGAGGTGAATCTCGTCTCGACTCGTCTCTTCGGGGTAATCGTACAGCTCTTCGATCAGGTCGATAAATTCGTCCGGATCCGCAAGCTTGTGATCGACGACCCACTCCAGCAGGTCCCCCTCCGTTCCGGTCTCGACGAGTTCGTCCGGGATCTCCCACAGTTCGACGAACTGCTCGTTGTAGGAGACGACGTTTCGGTCCTCGTCGACGATGAGCAGTCCGTCGATCGTCGTCTCCATCTGTGCTTCGAGTAACGAGGACTGGTATTCGAGCGCATCCTCCGATTCCTTTCGGTCCGTGATGTCGGTGATGAATCCCTCGATGGCGACGACGTCACCGTCCTCGATCACGCTTCGTCCCTCTTCCCAGACCCATCGCTCCTCGCCGTCCGCGGTTCGGATCCGGTATTCGATGCGGAAGGGGTCCCCCGATTCAACCGCCTCCTGAACCGAGTTCCAGACGTGATCGCGATCGTCCGGATGGATCACGTCCGCGCCGTAGACAACGTCTCCGTCGACGAGTTCCGACGGATCATATCCCGTGAGTTCGATACTGCCACCGCTGACGAACTCCATCGGCCAGCCCTGTTCGTAGCCACAGCGATACACCATTCCCGGGAGGTTGCTGAGCAGCGTCCGGAAGCGGCGTTGGCTCTCCGCGAACCGCTTTTCGGTCCGGGACCGGTGGACCGCATTCTCGATCCGATTGGCCAGGACGGTGAACTGATCGGAGCCGTGGGTCTTCTGGAGGTACTCGGTGACGCCGGCGGAGATCGCCTCGCTTGCGATCTCCTCGCTGCCTTTGCCGGTGAACAGAATGAACGGGAGATCGGGGTACTCCTCGCGAACGGCCTCCAGAAACTCCAGCCCGTCCATTCCGGGCATCTGGTAGTCGCTTACCACGCACTCGATGTCCCCCTCGGCGAGCCGCTCCATCCCCTCGCTCGCGCTCGTCGCCGTTTCGACGGCGAGCCCGTCGTGTTTTCGCTCGAGGAACTGCGCGGCCATCTCGAGGAAGTCGACCTGATCGTCGACGTGCAACACGGTGATCGGCTCCATCTCACTGCTCGGATCGGACGCGGACTCGAGATGACCGGCGTGAGAGGTGTTCATATTCCCTAATCCGGAAGCGAGAGTAAAAAGACGGGGGGCGGACAGAGCACAACACAGCACTTTAGCCGGTCGCCCACCCACGCCTTCGATAATGGCGGATCCGCACGCGGCCACGCGAACCCTTCTCGAGGAGCGACCGGTGGTGGCCGACACGGTCGCGGACGCACTCGACGTGGACGAGGCGGCCAGCGAGCCCTGGACGTTCGAGGACGTGGCGGCCGATTCGGGGACTTTCGGCGAGCTCGTCTCGCGCGGGATCGTCGAGGGCGTCGACGACGGGTATCGCGTGAGCGATACCGAAGCGGTCCGGAGCGCGCTCGAAGCGTTCGAGGCGGGGGCAGGAGTGGACGGCGGGAGTGTAGGTGGAGTGGATGATGGTGAGGCGGGTGAGAGGGTCGGCGGGATGGCGATCGGGGAGGGGATTCGGGGATGGATCGAAGGGATCAACCCCTCCTTCGTCGGCGGGCTCATCGCGTCGATGGCGTTCCTCTTCGTCTATCGGATCATCACGTATCGACAGGTCTTCCGGGAGGAGATGGTCACGCTTCCAGGGAACGACCCGTATCACTACCTCTACTGGTCCGAACGGCTTATCGCGGCCGACATCGGATTTTTCGACCTGCAGGCGATCGCGGAAGTGCTTGGGGGACATGCGACGAACGATCCGTTTACCTACATTCTCGGCTGGTGGATGACGGCGTTGTTCGGCGGCGGGCAGGAGTCGGCGATCCGGATCATGGCGTGGATCCCGGTCGCGTCGGCGCTGATCGTCGGTGCTCTCGTGGCCTGGATGGCGTTTACGATCACTGAAGACGAGCGGATCGCCGTGCTCGCGGTGTTCGCGCTCGCGCTCACGCCGGCCCACGCGTTGTACTCCGGGATCGGGTTCACGGATCACCACACGCTCGATTATCTCTGGATCGCAACGATCGCGACGGGACTCGTCTGGCTCGCCGCCGATCTCGATCGGCGGGCTCGATCGGATTCGGAAACACCGATCCGCGACCACCTCCGCACACCGTGGACGTGGTTGGTGGCGATCCTGTTCGGGATTGCGGTGACCGCGGCCGCGTTCACCTGGAACGGGTCGCCGGTCTTCCTGACGGGGATCGCCGCGTACGTGTTCTTCCGGGCCGGATCCGACGTTCGCGCTGGAGCGTCCCCCGGATTGACCGCGGCACCGGTAGCGGTGGGATTGGCGATCTCGGTAGTCCTCCTCCACCTGATCCACACGCGGGGCGGGCTGATGGAGCGGGCAGTCGCATACACGCCGGCGCTGCTCCTCGGTGGGCTCGTGGCGGTCGTTGCGATCGGTGAGACCTGCTTGCGAATCGATCGTCTTTCGGTTCGGACGTATCTGGGGACCTGTCTCGCGGCAGTTGGCGGATTCGTCGCGATCGTCTGGCAGCGGTATCCCGAGATCCCAACCCGGTTCATCGAGCGAGTTGGCTTCGTTACAGGGCGACAGGAGATCGCGGAAAGTCGACGATTGTTCTCCGGGGACTTCGCGTTCGTCTTCGGAAGCATCGACATGTTCGGCTGGCTGTTCTTCCTCGCGTTCCCCACGATGATCTGGGTGAGTTGGCGATGCATCAAACGTCACGATCCCCGCTGGCTCGTTCCCTGTAGCTTCGGCTGGCCGCTGTTCGGGTTCATGGTCTTCCAGATCCGGTTTTCCGGGGAGTTCTCGCCGTTCGCCGCGATCTTCACCGCCGTCGGGACCGTGCTCCTGTTCTCGAAGCTCGATCTTCTCGCTCCGGCGTCCGTGTTCGGCGATCGGTCGCGATATCGGTTGGACGTCTCGTTCGGTCTCCCCACGACGAAGGGGCTGTACATCGCCGCGGGACTGATTCTCCTCGCCAGCTTGAGCCTGCTCGTGATTCCCGGAATTATGGACACCGTCGCCCACGGAGATAGCCAGGTTGAGGCGATCGAGTGGATGCAGGAGGACGTCACCGAACACGATCGTCCGGCGTTCGTCCTGAGTGACTGGGGCGACCAGCGGCTGTACAACTACCACGTCTTTGGTGATAGCGATACGTATTCGACCGGAGCACACCGCGACATGGAGGTGATGTTGAGTTCGACCGATCCGGACGGGGAGTACGATCGGTTCGAAAGCGGGGTCGGCTATCTCGTCCTGACGGAGTTGAACGTGGAGACCACCGCCGAGCAGGGGTATACCCGACTCGTCGAACAGCTCGGGAGTGCCTCGGGCGAGGTCGACGGCGTGGGACATTACCGGGCGCAGTTCGTCGCCTCGGACGGCTCCGTCGTCGTCTTCACGCCAGTTCCCGGAGCGACGATCAACGGGAGCGCCCCGGCCGACGTGGAGCCGGGAGACCGGCTGACCGTGGAGACAAACGTCTCGATCCCGGGTGCGGAGTTTACCTACACGCGATACGCGACCGTGGATGACGACGGATCGTTCTCGGTGACAGTCGCACAGCCGGGGTCCTACGAGATCGGCGATCGAACCGTCTCCGTCTCGGAGGCGGATGTTCGCGAAGGGCGGACGATCGACGCGTAACGCCACTCGCCGACGATCGCAATCGTGCAAGCAGTCAGTGTAGAGCCGCTACCGCCTACGCGAACGTTTACCGATCGACGAGGACGCGTCGTGGATGTGGACGCACGATCGGCTCGAATCAGTTGCGATGACAAGCATTCGATTTATGTGCGTTGGCTCGCTTCTTCTTCAGTGATGGTAACCGGATGGCGCTATCGGCTGGTGAGCGTGCTCGGCGTGACGTCGATCACCGCCCTCTCCGTATACACCGCGAACCTCCCTCTCTTCCAGGTTCTGCTCACCGAGTACGTGCCGATCGTCAACCGGCTCGACCCGGCCGTGTTGGACAGCGGCGGGCTTCGGTGGGCGCTTTTCATCTCGACGGTCATCGTGGTGGGGTCGTTCACGAAGCTCTTTCGGCCGGAGCCGCGACGAGTGCTCGACGTCGTCTTCGAGGTCGAAAAACGCGTCACTTTCTCGGTGTGTGCGATGGCCACACTGGGATACTTCAAGTGGTCTCACCGACTTCCGCGGCAGACGGTCATTATGACCACCGTGTTCTTATCGATCCTGCTGCCGGTGTTCTTCGTCGCGATCACCGGATCGCCGTCGGCGCAGGCACGGCGCTCGGTTATCGTGGGTAATGATCCGCACGGCGTCGAGCGCATCGTCGATGCCTACGACGGCCCGCTGCTCGGCTACCTCGCGCCGCCGACACCCTACCGGACCGGGTCGTCGGAGACGGACGGGGGAACGTCGAGCGATCGCGAGTCCGTAGCGGCGGAGGTCACGGATGGCGGCAAGGCGCGGATCGAGGTGGGTCACATCGGCGGGCTCTCGCGGCTGGAGGAGACGATCCGAGACTACGATGTCGACACCGCGATCCTCGCGTTCGATCGGGTCGACCGCGGCGAGTTCTTCGGGGCGCTACACACCTGTCACGAACACGGCGTGAACGTGAAGACCCACGTCGACCACGTCGACAGCCTCCTCGTCAACGAAATGGGCGAGGACTCCCCGATCGTCGACGTGGATCTCGAGCCGTGGGACCTGCAGGACCGGATCGTCAAACGCGCGTTCGACGTGAGCTTCGCCGCAACGGCGCTCCTCGTTCTCTCACCGGTCACCCTCGCGATCGCGGCCGCGATCAAATTGGAGGGGAACGGGCCGGTTCTCTTCAGCCAGGATCGGACGTACCGGTTCGGGAATACCTTCACCGTCTACAAGTTCCGCACGCTGAAACCGGAACCGGAAGGAGAGGTCGGGACGACCTTCGACGAGGATCGGCAAACGCGACTTGGGGATTTCCTTCGGATGACGCATCTGGACGAAATCCCGCAGCTGTGGTCGATCCTAGTGGGTGACATGAGCGTCGTCGGTCCGCGTCCTGCACAGACCGATCTGGAGGACGAATTCGAGGACGAGGCGGCGACCTGGAAGCGCCGGTGGTTCGTCAAACCGGGATTGACCGGGTTGGCACAGATCAACGACGCGACGAGCCGGGAACCCTCCGTGAAGATCGACTACGACGTCGAGTATATCCGTCGACAGTCGTTCACGTTCGACGTGAAGATCGTTCTGCGACAGCTCTGGCAGGTCGCTCGGGACGTAACGGCGCTTCGAGACCAATGATCGAGGCGGAAGGGGAGTCGAGAGAACCGTGACCCGTCTTCATCTCCCACTCGTTCCGAAACCGCTCCGATGGTTGCTCGTGGTGAGCGTCGCGAGCGTCGTGGTATACTACTCCGTGTTCGCCCCGCCGGGATCGGGGGCGATGGAGATGGGTCCATTGGGACTGTTCCCGTACTCAAATTGGCTGCACGTGACCGCCTACGTTGGGCTCGCGGGTGCAGTCGTCTATGCACTCTATGCGCCGCCACGGTCGTCGTGGTACGCGGTGGGCGGTGGGTTCCTCGTTGCGTTCGGCTACGGAGTGGCAATCGAGTTCGTGCAGTCGACGCTCCCGGCACGAACGTTCGCGGTAGGCGACATGGGGCTCAACGCGCTCGGGGCAGGGGCCGCGGCGATCGTGTGGCTGGGCCTGTTTCACGTCGCTCGATTCTACCGGCTGTCGGCGATCGATGACGTCGAGCCGGTCGTGCAGTGACCGAAAACATTTCCGAGTAGCTACCGACGGATCCGAGGCTCCTCATCGATCCGGTGACGATCGCCGAGTGTGAGGACCGTCGCGTTCGTTTCCTCCGGCATGGCATTTCGCGAGTCGTAGACGAAGGACGCACGTTCGCCGAGGGCATCGAGATCGAAAGCGTCGTGATCGACGAGGAGGACGACCGCATCGATGGCATCGAGGTCAATCGCGTCGAGGTCCAGTTCGAGCGGGAGTGGGGAGTCGCCTGCGGGGACGTGAGGATCGACTACGGTCACGCTCGCATGGTCGGCCAGCCCGGTCACCACGTCGATCGCCGGGGAGTTGCGGGCATCCCCTACGTTCGGCTTGTAGCTCGCACCTAACGCGAGGACGCGCGCTTCTTCGGGCTCGACGCCGCGGGCGCGAAGCGCCGTCAGCACGTCTTCGATCACCTTCTCGGGCATGGATTCGTTCACCTCGTGGGAGCGCTCGATCAAGGGAATCTCGGTGCCTTTCTCGCGGGCGCGCCAGGTGAGGAACTGCGGATCGACGGGGATGCAGTGGCCGCCCACGCCCGGACCGGGGCGGAACGGCTGGAAGCCGAAGGGTTTCGTGGCCGCGGCGTCGATCGCCTCCCAGACGTCGGCTTCGAGGACGTCTGCAAGGTCGACAAGTTGGTTGACGAGCGCGATGTTCACCATCCGGTAGGTGTTCTCAAGCGTCTTCGTGAGTTCGGCTGTCTCGGCGTTCGAGACGGGGACCGTCTCCTCGACGATCGCATCGAAGAGTTCGGTAGCAGCGCGGCGTGCGGGCTCATCGTCCGCGCCGATCACGAGGGGAATGTCCGCGATCTCGTGATCGCTCCCCGGATTGAGACGCTCGGGGACCATCGCGAGTCGAGTTGGGGCGTCGGCGGGGTTGTTTTTGTCCGTCCCGTCTGGAATGACTATCGGCGCAACGACTTCCTGAGTCGCGCCGGGATAGACCGTACTGGAGACGACGACGAGTGTCTCGCGCTCATCGCGCTGGTCCGCGATCGTCCGTGCGGCCGCTTCGATGGACTCCAGTCGGGGCTCGCCGTTCGCGATGCCGGTCGGGACCGCGATCACGTACGCGTCGCAGTCGGCGACGGCGCTCGGATCGTCGTTTGGCGTGAAGCCGGCATCGAGGGCGTCCGAGATATCCGCGTCGCTCACGTCGTCGACGTAGCTGTCGGCCTGTTGCAGGCGCTCGACACGGTCGGCGTCGATGTCGAATCCCACCACGTCGAAGCCAGCTGCGGCGAACTCAACGCTCAGCGGGAGGCCGACGTATCCGAGACCGATGACGCCGATCTTGGCGTCGCGGTTCGCGAGCCGAGCGACGAGGTTAGACGCGCTCACTGCGTGGTCACCTCCTCGTCCGGGGCCTGTCCGGTTGGTTGCTCTCCGTCCGTACGCTCGTGAATCACGTCGTGCAGGATACGATCGAGATCGGCCTCGGGAGCCCATCCGAGGATCTCGCGAAGCTTCGTGACGTCGGGTTCACGCTGGTCCGGTTCCTCGAAGTCGGGGCCGTAGGCCTCCTCGAAGGGAACGTGGGTAATTACGGAGTCGCTGTCGGTGCGGTCGATCACGGCCTCGGCGAGGTCGTTGATGCTCGTCGGATCGGGCGCACCGACGTTGACGACCTCGCCGTGGGCGGCCGGGGTGTCGAGGAGTTCGTGGGTGATCGAGACGGCGTCGGCGACGTGGGTAAAGCTGCGCGTCTGGGTGCCGTCGCCGTAGACGGTGAGATCCTCGCCGGCGAGCGCCTGCTCGACGAAGGTGGGGATCACCATCCCGTACTGGCCGGTCTGTCGGGGACCGACGATGTTGAAGTAGCGGCCGACGACGACCGGGAGGTCGTGCTCGTCGTGATAGGCGAACGCGAGGAACTCGTCGGCAGCCTTCGCGGTCGCGTAGCTCCAGCGCGTGGTCGAGGTCGGACCGTAGACGCGGTCGTCGGTCTCGGCGAAGGGGACGGCCTCGGACTTCCCGTAGATCTCCGAGGAGGAGGCGAGGAACGTGGGCGTGCCGTCCGCGGTGGCGGCCTCGAGGACGTTCTCCGTGCCTTCGAGATTGGTTCGGAGGGAAGAGAGCGGGTTCTCGACGATGGTCTGGACGCCGACGGCGGCCGCGAGGTGATAGACGGCATCGGCGTCGGAGACGAGGTCGGCGATGAGATCGGCGTTCCGGACGTCGCCATCCTCGACGGTCAGGCGGTCCGTCTCGAGGTGTACGAGGTTGTCGGCGCTGCCGGTCGAGAAGTCGTCGAGGACGACGATCCGGTCGGTCGTCTCCCCGAGGAGGTAGTCGACGAGGTGGGAGCCGATGAAACCCGCGCCTCCGGTGACGAGAACGGTCATATGGTGTGGTGTGTGGCGGGGGGACGTGTAGCTTTCGCGTTAGGAGTGGTGGTTGAAACAGTAGGACACATCGACTTGTGGACGATTCATGGTATGACGCCAGAATCTCTGGTCGAGGGATCAGTTGGATGAACAAGGTTTAGTCGCCCTCCGAGAAAGGAACGAAGTAGATGTCGCTACGGGTCGCAATCGTCACTCAAGACGAACCCTTCTATATGCCCGCGTTCTTCGAGGCGTTCTTCGAGGAACTATCCGAGGAGGTCGTCATCGATTCGGTTACGATCCTCGATCTCCTCGACGATTCGATGGTGGATCTGGCAACCCGTATGTATGGTCTATACGGTCCGTGGACTTCCCTCCGGCGAGGAATCGAATTCGTATATCGAAAGACGCTCTCGTCGATCGGTGGTTCGTATTCGGTCGCAAACATTGCTAAACGAAACGGGGTTACTGTCAAAACTCGCGAAAGCGTGAACGAGTCGGAATTCGTCTCGTATCTCAACGAATCCGGTATCGACGTATTGCTATCCGTTTCCGCACCGGAGGTGTTCGATCCCGCGGTCCTGAATGCACCAAATTGGGGCTGTGTGAACGTCCATACCGCATTGCTTCCGGAGTATCGCGGTATACTCCCGACGTTCTGGGCGCTGTATCATGGCGAAGACGAGATCGGCGTCACCGTTCACACGATGGTCGAGGAGATCGATCGAGGGAAGATCGTTCGACAGACGACCTTTCCGGTGGCCAGCAACGATACTCTTGACGACGTGATTAATCGGGGAAAACGCGTTGGGGGCGAGGAAGCCGCGGCCGCTCTGGCCACGATCGCGGATGGAACCGTGGATCTGACGAAGATGGATGGTGAGGGTTCGTACTACTCGTTCCCCACCGCCGACGATCGTCGCGAGTTCGAGAAACGTGGTGGAGAGGTTCTATGACCGAGTTTTATCTCACTATCGACGTCGAAGACTGGTTCCACTCGCACAATCTGTGGCCCGCACTCGATCGCGAGAAGTGGGACGAGTACGAACTTCGAGTCGTCGAAAACACGCGACGTATCCTCGTTCTCTTGGACGAGTACAACACGAAAGCGACGTTCTTTATCCTCGGCCACGTCGCACAGCGGGCACCCGAACTTGCGGGGGAGATCGAGGCCAGAGGGCACGAAGTGGCGTCACATGGATACAACCACGAACTCCTGTACGAACAGTCCGAGACGGCGATACGGGACGATCTACGACGGTCGAAGCAACTGCTTGAATCGCAAGTCGATCAAGAGGTGGTCGGGTATCGAGCTCCGAGCTTTTCGATTACGGAAGCGGCGATCGAGACGCTCTCCGATCTCGGTTTCGAATACGATTCGAGTCGTTTTCCAGCCCCGGTCCACGATCGATACGGCGATGTGTCCGTACAGGGTTCGGAAACATTCACACGAACCGAGTCCGGACTCACGGAGGTCCAACTACCGCTCTTTGAGTGGTCGAAGGTTCGGATTCCGTGGGCCGGCGGTGGATACTTTCGCTTCATCCCGTATCCGATCTTTCGCCGTGGCGTCGATCGTATCTCCCAATACCGGGATTTCGTCTTCTACCTTCACCCATGGGAACTCGATCCCGAGCAACCGAAGGTCCATGATGTGAATCCGTTCTACCGTCTGCGGCACTATCGAAATCTCGAAAAGACTGAGAAGCGTTTCGAACGGTTACTCGCGGAGTATGAGTGGAAGCCGATCGGTGATGGGTTGTAACAATCTCCAATCGTATTATAAAAAACGTATGAACAAATGCAAGCGTTTGAATCACCGATTAGCAGTCGTAACTACTTTTTAATGTATGGTTCACAGACGCGCCGAATGCCGTCCTCAAAATTGATCTCCGGCTCCCAACCGACGGCGTCGTTGATCTTCGAGATGTCTGCGCAGGTGTCGTGGACGTAGTTCTCAAGCGGTATCGGTTCGTATTCAGGATCGACGTCGGTTCCGAGTGTTTCGTTGATCAACTTGACCATCTCGTTGAACGAGTACGGATCGCCGGTTCCGAGATTGTAGACTCCGGCAAGTTCGGCTTCTCCGGCTTGCTTGAGTCCTCGAACGATGTCGAAGACGTGCGTGAAGTCTCGGGTTTGGGTACCATCTCCCCACAGGACAGGCGACTCTCCGCTAGCGATCTTGTCGGTGAACTGCGAAACGGTATTGGCGTACTGGCCCTTATGTTCCTCGCTGCCGCCGTACCCCTGATAGACCGAGAAGAAGCGCATTCCAGCGAGGGTGACCTCGTCGTAAAAATCGTTGTAGTACTCGGCGTAACGTTCGCGACCGAGCATCGAGGCGTCGTACCCAGTCGACGCCTCAAGTGGAACGTTCTCCGGAGTCGGTTCGGCTCGACTGCCGTATGCCGAAGATGTCGAGGCGTAAATAAAGGTGTCACAGCCGTCCTCGATCGCCTGTTCGACCACATTCACAAATCCCTCGACGTTGACTCGGGCTCCCTGTCGAGGGTTCTCCTCAAGCATCTGACGGCTGGAGAGCGCAGCGAGGTGGTAGACGACGTCGGCGTCAGTCGGAAGATCGTCATCGAGAACGTCCCTCTTGATGTATTCGACTCCAAGATCGAGGTTGTCGGGCGTTCCGAGAAACTCGTTGTCAACCGCAATGACGTCGTTGTCGGCCGCGAGATCGTTCGCGAGGTTTGAACCAATGAAGCCTGCGCCACCCGTTACGAGGACGCGTTTGTCGTGCATACACAGGATACAGCCAGTAATCTCATTACGTCTTCGATTCGGATCTATTCGACTTTATTGAATCCACAATTGCCGGAATAAGTCGTCAGGACGATCGAGATAAAACAGGAGAATAAGGCAATTATACAATAAGTTTTTTGCGCTTCGGAAAACAGGCTATGTAAATATAGTACGTCGTGTTTAGTTAAGGCTGAAAAGCGAGGCGGGATTGATTTTCAGCTGTTCCATGGCGAAAACCGCCCGCCTCAGCGGTCATATCGACTGGGATTGAGTTAGATTTTGTGCAGCGAGAGCGGACACCGAGCGAGCTGATGGAACTCGGTATTCGCCTTCATCTGTCTGGATTATCATTTTTCGAATACAGTTACTGAATTAGAAAAGTTCGGTGTCAAACGCTCACGAAAAGCTGTTCACGACTGGGTGCAGAAAGCCGATCGACAGCCCACTAGTGACGGCTGCCCGGATCACGTGGCGCTTGACGGAACCGGGATCCGAATCAACGGCCAGCAGTTTTGGCTGTACGCTGCTGTTAATCCAGAAACGAACAAATTCTGCATGTAAGGCTATTTATAACGACTACAACAGCATTGACGCAGCAGTTTCTGCGAGAACTTCGTGAGAAATACGACATTGAAAATGCCGTGTTTCTCGTTGATTACGCACAGCATCTAGCTGCTGCACTGTAACGAGTAGGACTCCAATTTCAGACGATTCGCCATGGAAATAGGAATGGTGTCGAACATATCTTTCGAGAGATACAACGACGTACATCCTCGTTTAGTAATAGCTTCAGTCACGTCGATCCGAAAACCGCCGAAACGTGGTTGCGAAGCTTTGCCGTCTGGTGGAATTCGCTTAACTAAACACGATGGGTAGAAGAGCGACTAAAGCAACCAGTTAGAGGATTTGATGGAGAACCGATCGGTACCAGAAACTAGAACTAGGATCAAGGACTTTTCGTTATCTCCTCGTACTCTTGAAGTGTCTGCTCTACCATGCGATTTCGACTGAACTTTTCTCGCACCCTGATCCGCGCATTTTCAGCGTATTCCTTACGCAGTCGGGGATCGCCAAGTAATTCGTTGATACTTGCTGCGAGCGCGACCGAGTCTCTGGGGGGAACGGTTACCCCAGTTTCTCCGTCACGACTGACCCACGGTACACCAGTGGGTAAATCCGTATTTACTATCGGTGTTCCATGGGCCATTGCCTCTAACTGGACGATCCCAAATCCTTCACTCCGTGCAACTGAGGGCAGCACAAATAAGTCGGCGTCATGATAGTAGGAATGGAGGACCTTTTCATCTACATACCCAAGGAATTTCACCTTGCTATCTACGCCTTTTTGTTTAGTGCGATCCTCAAGGTCGCTGCGAAGCGGACCCGTACCAGCAATGAGTAGATCTGCGTCCACATCCGACATTGCGTCAATTAGATATTTCAGGCCTTTATAATAGACTAATCGGCCAACGAACAGTATCGTCGGTCGGGTATGTTTAACTGGCAGATCGAACTGATTAACGTCGTGGCTCTCGATTTTTCCGATGTCAATACTTAATGGAACAACGCTACATTTCTCTTTATACGGTTTGAGTATCGGTGAATTATCACGTAGACGTGGCGATGTGACTAGAATGCGATCAAGATTCGAGAGAAATCGATCAAGTATTGGCCGATACGCCGATAAGAACCTCTCCTGTCGTGCAATGTCATTATGATACGTCGCAATTGTTTTTGGGTCCGAACGTCCTCCAATTATTTGTGACGAGACGGTGAGTGGGTCGGGTAGGTGAAAGTGAACAACGTCCGTTCGTTGCTCGGCTGAGTACAGATGGAGTGGAAAAGAAGGAGCGATCGGGACAGAAAGTGCGGTGCCGAGACTGCTCACCTTCCGAACATTCACACCGTTTATTTGGTTATTCCCCCCGCGTCCACGTCCGACGGTCGCGAGAACTTGAGATGTGTGGCCTGCTTCAACTGCTCCTTCTGCGAGTTGCTGCACCACCCATTCAATTCCACCCACTTTTGGATAATAATACTTAGAGACATGAAGTAACTTCATTCCTTGATCACTCTATCCCATTGGAATATAAAAATCGTAGTTTTATGGTCTTTTGGACGGTTCCGATTCATCAGGCGCTAAAACCCCCGTCATTCACGATCCGCAACACTGTGGTACAGTTCAGCGGTTTGACGGGCTGTCCGCGACCACGTGAAATCGGCGGCATGGTGTTTTCCTTGTTGACTGATCGCCTGTCGGTACTCCGTATCGTCGAGTACGTACTCTATTCCATCCGCGATGGTACCCGGATCGGTCGGACTAACGAGATGGGCAGCATTTCCAGATATCTCGGCCATCGCCCCGCAGTCTGACGTTATCACCGGTGTTCCCCTGCTCATTGCCTCGAGTATCGGGAGGCCGAATCCTTCGTAGAGTGAGGGGAACACGAACAGCGCGGCGGCGTCGTACAGCCACGTGAGTTGAGGTTCGCTTACGAAGCCGAGGCGTCGAACTCCGTTGACCGTCGGAAGATTAGTCGAGGCGAACACATCGTTGTCCGGACCGACCAGCACGAGCGAATAAGGATCGGAAGTATTCTGCCGATATCGACGATATCCGTTGAGGAGTCCCTCAAGGTTTTTTCGTGGATTGGTTGATCCGACAAACAGTAGAAACCGATCGGGAGCGAGATCATCAACTGGTTCCGAATCGGTCGGATCGCGTGATCTAACCCCATTGTAGATGACTTCGATTTTACCTTCTGCCACCGGATATACGTCAATGATCTCGTCACGAGCAAACTTCGAGACTGTGATGATTCGGTCGGATGTCCTTACTGCCAGCGGTGTCAGAAGCCGATAGAGTGAGACATATGAGTTCGTGAACCATTCCGGATGCGTGATCGGCGAGATATCGTGGATGGTCGTGACTAGCGGGGTTCCAGAGAGTACAGGTGGATTCCCTGCCGGTGTGTGAAACACATCGTACTCCTCCCCAGCGAGCATACGAGGGAGCGTCACTTGCTCCCAGAGGTGTGCTCGCGGGCCACTGCTAGCCGGTACTGCTCCTTCGGCCTCAACCCCGTCTGGGAGGTCCGACACCTCTTCTGCCCCGACGGCGACTGGCGAGCACCCGTACGTATCCGCGCTGCCCGCACCGAGTTCACCGAGCAGGCGGCGCGTGTATCGCCCGACTCCGCCTGGCCTGGGCTTCGCCAGTACCCGACCATTAATTCCGACTTGGATCATGTTCGACATAGACCTTTTTTCGTATTTGCCATACTCGGTTCTAGATGTATGGTTTGCTATCGATGATCATCGACTATTGTTTGAAAAATTCCATGGAATAGTAGTTTTGTTTCTATTCTGATTCCTGTATGGAGTTAGTTATAGATCCTTCTTTGGTACTACGATTGTGGAATCCCAGATCGCTCTCTGACGGGGAAGCCCACAACGCTCCAGCCACGACCCAGATGAATGGGAACATCCAGTCAGGCACTGCCACCAGGTGTACGATAAGCCCAGCAAACAGACCGATCCGAAGTCCTTTCGCGAGCCTGTAATCTCTCGGGAGAAAGAGCGTTCGAAGGAAAAACCAGCCGAGAGGAACCGTTCCGAGGACCCCGAAAGAAAGAAGGAGTGTCGATAACCCATCGGTCGTTCGAGCCGCTCCAAGTCCCCATCCGAATATAGGTGATTCCAACCACGCGCGCAGACCTGTGAGCAACATTTCCGACCGAACGTCTCCGGAGTGTGTGTTTATTTTCCCGACCGTGGTGGTGTACAATGCCTGTCGTAGGGTACTGGACACGGCAACTGCGATTCCCGTTAGAATAACCGATACGCCGCCTAGTTTTACGACCCGTTGATAATTCACTTCAGTCAGATACAGGACTCCAATGGTCAGTCCAATGAGACCAATGACCGCAGATGTAGAAAGTGCCAGTATCATTCCGGCGGTAAAAATGAGGAGAAGAGATCTCCGACGGAGACCGTATATTGCGCCGAGAGCGACCGATCCATATAGGGCCAACATCGACGGCTCGGGGAACGAGGACGTAAAGCGTTTGATCCCCGCGATTCTAGTATTCCAGTTGAGAGCGAACGTCGGATTTGAGTAGACGATCTCGTAGGGAAACGGGATAGCGCTGTAGTATGCGATTATCTCGTAGCTACCCACTATGATTGTAATGGCTGCTCCCGCTGCGAACCAGATCCAATCTCGATACAGTGTTTCAAAATCCGTAACGTAACTAGTATACACGTTCGCAACCAATAGATATCCAATTGCGGAAGTCCAATATAGTAGCTGTCCGGGAACGGACGGGAATGGAGGTGAAAAGTACGGGAACGGCGGTGTGATGTGTACCCATCCGTATGATGCTAGAATGACACAGAACAATAAAAAAGAAAACAGTCCTACTGTTCGAGTCAACAAAATCTGTTTTTCTCGTACAAATGCTATTGTGAGCGCTACCGAGGCAATCACAAGAGATACGTGAACAATTTGTAGCCCGAACCCGACACTATCTACCGCCAAAAGGGCAACACTTGGAAATGGTAATGTGAGGAGCAAAACACGGTACGGTACCCTCCAAATACCGGATTCTGTATAATTTCTATTGAAATTCTTTCTCTTGGGCCGGATTTTAGATGTCATCTCACAAATATTTATTATTAATTATAACTCTTTCTAGATTCTGCCAAGGTTTACTATCATTTATAATTGTTTTTTCCGTTGTAATAACTGTGTCCGAAGTACTGATGGCAAAGATGGTCGTACAAAATTAAATGCAAATTCGTCTCTCGGTATTTGATAAAGTCTCAGTAGTTGAGGTAGCATTCGAACCCGATACCACCGGAGACTGATTTTATCGATGGTTTGTTTCAAGAAAAACATAGCATCTTGATCTATTTCTCGCTCATTCCGTAGGGCTTGTGTATCATTATACGATTGTTCTGAATGTTTTATTATTTTTCGATCTGGATGATTTCGATCCGCCGAAATAATTCTATCGAGTCGATACCAATCATACTGTTCAGCTAGATCAAGCCAAAACTCATAATCCATCGAATATTCCCGGTCTTCGTTTAGGCGATTCTCGTCAACGACATACCCCCGAAAAAACACGGATGGTTGGATAATATAGCATATTCTTTCAAGCTTTTTTTTATTGAAACGAGGAATATAATGTGATCGAAGTAGTTCACTGGCAGGACCTATTAAAAGTGCATGCCCGAATACAATATCAGCATCAGTTTGTTTGAAAGCGTTGACAACATCGTCTATTGTTCTTTTAAAAACATATACGTCGTCTGAATTTATCCATCCAACAATATCGGAATTCACCCGATCAAATCCTTTGTTTATTGCGTGACTTTGTCCACGATCTGGTTCTGATATCCATTCTATGTCGTCATATTCATTGAGGATATCTATAGTACCATCGTTCGATCCCCCATCAATAACGTGATGTGTAAGGTTTTCATACCGTTGTTGTTGAACTGACTCAATTGTTTCTTGAATATACTGTGCTTGATTATACGAAGGAGTAACAATAGAAACTGAATTCATGATCTAGATTATAATTACCGTTCGTTCTACTTCATAGCGTGATTTTACAGGATATATGCTTGTTGATCAGTAGTCACCCTATTGATTTCCCGGACTACCTATTAACAACTATCAATAGAAAGATTAAACCAAGAACATCCTTCAGATGCCTTCATGGATATCGGTAAAAGGCTCGCCGAACGCCCCGTGTTTGTGACAGGGGCCGACGGTTTTGTTGGTTCTCATCTTGTTGATAAATTGATTAAACAGGGAGCAGACGTTCACGCGTTCGTTCGAGCGACCTCCAGTGGAGACTTAAAGAACATCCGGTACCACGCGGAGGAACTAACACTCCATCGTGGTGACCTCCGAGATAAACACTCTGTCGAATCAGCACTCAAGGCACTAAAACCTCACAGTGATTCGCTGATCTTCCATCTCGGCGCGCAAGCTCACGTGGGTGAATCATGGCAACGACCGTACGAAACTGTCGATACAAATATCACCGGCACGCTGAATCTTCTCCAGTCTGTCGTCGATCTCGATCTAGACATTGCGAAGTTCGATACCGCGGGGACCAGTGAGGAATACGGAAACATCAAAGAGGAAATGGCCGAGAAACACGAGTTCGACGGTGACGACCGCGTCCTTCTCAGCGAACGATCGCCGGTCAACCCGACGAGCGTCTACGCGACATCGAAGCTGGCTGCGGACTTTCTCACCATGAACTACCACGACGCGTACGGCCTCCCGACCGTCACGACGCGGATGTTCAACAATTACGGACCGCGGCAGAACCCGCGATACATCACCGGAACGATCATCACGCAGGCGCTCGAACGTAACATCGTCGAACTCGGGAACCTGACCCCCAAACGAGACCTCTGTTACGTCTCCGATGGCGTTCGTGGTCACCTACACGTCGCGCTCGAAGGAAACCCGGGTGAGCAGTATGTCTACGGGTATGGGGAGAACCTCTCGATGCGCGAATGGACGGAGATGATCCTCGATGTGGGTACTGAACACGGCTATTGGGAGACTCCGGAGATCGTTCAGGATGATGATCGTTTCCGTCCCGGTGACAGCGACGTCGAAGAACTTCTTGTCGGATACGAGAAGCTCAACGAGGAAACCGGCTGGGAACCGGAAGTCTCCTGGCGTGAGGGTATACGACGAACCATCGAGTGGTATGCGCACAATCCCGACAGCTGGTACGGCCGGGTGGATTGGCGATGAGTAGTCAGGGATACTGGGACGACAAGACGGCCATGGTCACCGGCGGGGCCGGCTTCCTCGGGAGCCACCTCGTCGAGGATCTCGAATCCCGGTCGGACTCGGTTGACGTCTTCGTTCCACGAAGTCACGACTACGACCTCCGAGAAAAAGCGGACATCAAACGGGCTTTCGAGGATTCACAAGCGAACATCGTGATCCACCTCGCGGCAACGGTCGGCGGGATCGGGGCGAATCGAGAGAAGCCTGGCCGATACTTCTACGACAACGCCGTGATGGGTATCGAACTGATCGAACAGGCGCGACAGTTCGATGTCGAGAAGTTCACCATCCTCGGGACGATCTGTGCGTACCCCAAGCATACGCCGGTTCCGTTCGAGGAAGAGAACCTCTTCGACGGCTATCCTGAAGAGACGAACGCCCCCTACGGTATCGCGAAGAAGGCGCTGCTCACACAGTCTCGAGCGTATCGGAAACAGTGGGATTTCAACAGCATCTATCTCCTTCCAGTGAACTTATATGGCCCTCGTGACGATTTCGACCTGGAGACGTCACACGTCATCCCGGCCATCGTTCGGAAGTGTATCGAAGCGAGAGAACGAGGCGACGACGCGATTACTGCGTGGGGAACGGGCGAGCCTACTCGAGAGTTCCTCTACGTGAAGGACGCGGCTGAGGGGATTCTCGATGCGACAGAGCGATACGATTCTTCTGACCCTGTCAATCTTGGGAGTGGCGAGGAGATCTCGATCCGGGAACTGATCGATGTCATCGTTGAAGAGACCGGATTCGAAGGGACTGTGAAGTGGGACACCTCGAAGCCGGACGGACAGCCACGACGAAAACTGGATACATCCCGAGCGAAGCAGCGATTCGACTGGGAGTCGTCGACGAATTTTCGGGATGGACTCCGAGAAACGATCGACTGGTACGAGGATAATCGGCAAGATCTTCATGAGTGAGTGGATCCCGAAGGAGGAGTGGGAAACGATCGTTCGGAACGTGCCGATCGTATCGGTCGATCTGGTGGTGAAACGTTCGGATGGAATCGTGCTCGGAAAGAGGACTAACGAGCCGGCGAAGGGCGAGTGGTTCGTTCCCGGTGGCCGAGTCCAAAAAAGTGAAGCCCGAATTGAGGCTGTCCATCGAATCGCTAAAGAGGAACTTGGCATCTCGGTTAAAGTAAGTGAGTCCCTCGGAGCATTCGAACACCGATACGAGACTTCAGATATTGAGAGGGTGGAAACAAAACACTATCTCGCAAATGGATATATTGTGGAAGTGGATTCGGGTAGGATTCAGCCTGACGATCAGCACGGGGAGATACAAGTATTCGAGTCAGCTCCCGATTCTCTTCATCCGTATATTCGAGCGTATGCTGATTCGTCGGAGACGATATTCGATTGGTTGT
>NZ_JBGUBC010000011.1:0-99872 GCF_041821145.1 Halopenitus sp. H-Gu1
GACGAATCGGGAATAGGATTTTACCATGGCCCTCCGTCTGCTTCCGGAGAGGGACGATAGCTATGGAAATAACGGACATAGAAACGGTACCGTACGGCATCCCCGTCAGGAAGTTCGTCGACTCCTACACCGAATTCGACCGTTCGAAGGCGGTCCTCGTGAAGATCCACACCGACACGGGTCACCTGGGTATCGGGGAGGCATGTGCGTTAGAGCCCGAATTTTATGGGGAGACGCTTGAATCGATAACGTCGAAAATTCAAAACTACATCGCTCCCGCCATCATCGGAGCGGACCCACGAAACATCGGTCGGATCATGATGCTGGTCGATCAAGAGTTAGCTCGTGTGACGTGTGTGAAGGAAGGAATAGATCTCGCGCTTCATGATTTGGTGGGAAAAATACTGGACGTCCCTGCGTATCAACTTCTGGGTGGACGGTTCAGAGACGAAGTGAGAGTTGCGGCCGAAATCGGGTGTGATACCCCGGAAGAGATGGCCGAAAACGCACTCGATCTGCTCGAACGCGGGATTTCAGTGATAAAGCTCAAGGGATCTAACAACCCGGATTTGGACATCGATCGGATCCGGGCCGTCCGCAACGCGGTGGGCGAGGACATCCCCTTACGACTCGATCCGAACGCAGCCTGGAATACAATGACCACTATTCGCGTCATGCGGGCGGTCGAGGAATGTCACCTCCAGTACATCGAACAGCCGATTCCAACGGGTGATTTCAAAGGGCTTGCACATATTCGGAGCAATATCGAAAGCCCCGTGATGGCAGATGAGAGTATTTGGACGCGAGAGGACGCCGTGAAATTATACGAGTATGAGGCTGCAGATCTCCTGAACTTGAAAATTGCGAAGACGTGCGGGTTACACCGAGGCAAACAAATCGAAGCCGTTGCTGAGGCCATCGGAATGCCATGTGTTGCAGGAACCGAACTAGAACCGGGGATTTCGTCAGTGGCAAAGATCCATTTCGCGGCGTCGATGAAAAATCACCCCTTAGCGAGCGAATTCACGGAACTCTCCCAGTTGGACGGAACGATACTTTCCGAACCACTTCAGGTGAAAGACGGTACACTTGAGGTCCCTGACGGACCCGGATTCGGCGTCGAAATAGACGACGATCGGGTACACGAATACGCCATCGACGTCTGATCCGTTCTTACCCGTCTTCGTACTCAATGGTGATCCCTTCAGGGACGGGCTGAAGGACGTAAGTCCCCGTCTGGCCGCGTTTGACTGGGGTGAAATCGGCAGTGAATACCGTCCGAGTGTCTTCGCGGACATCGAACTGTTGGGTAAACGTGAGCGGTGCCTCCCCTGGCACTTCGACAGTTACCGACTCACCGTCTTCGAGGGTCGCGTCGACGCCGTCGGTATCCAACTGGAGGAATTCATACGTCGAGGCTTCGAGTTCCCGCTCGTCGACTAACTGGGTGGTTTCCCCCTGTAGCTCAACGAGATCAACCGTCTGGGGCTCGTCGTACTCGTGATAGTCGCGATCAGCGGGATCTTCGTCTGCATCCGCTCCGGATTCGGCACCCTCGGGACCGAGCCACATGCCGACGATGGTGACGAGACACGACTCGAAGTCGGCAATGTCGCCCGGTTGGTCCGTCACCCGTGTGGCGAGCGTCCCGGTCGAATCGCCGCCGAGACATCCGGCTAGGCCGATCATGCCTGCCGTTGCGGCTCCCGTTGCTGTGATGTACGTGCGTCTATTGATTGTTGTATTATTATTCATAATTTGTCTCAATAACGTTGGCGCGTTTTACGCTAGTTAGGCCGTCTCTTCGTCGTTCTCGTCAGTTTCCTCGTCGGCCTCGTCGTCGTTCTCGTCGGCCTCGTCGTCAGCCTCGTCATCGTTCTCGTCGGCCTCGTCGTCAGCCTCGTCATCGTTCTCGTCGGCCTCGTCGTCAGCCTCGTCATCGTTCTCGTCAGCCTCGTCGTCAGCCTCGTCGTCAGCCTCGTCGTCAGCCTCGTCGTCAGCCTCGTCGTCGACCTCGTCGTCACTATTGTCCTCTGAGAGTAACTCGCTCAACGATTCCCCAAGATTGTCGATGGATCCGTTATGGAACGACTCGATGGTTTCGTGGATTTCGCTCACGTGGTCGGGAGTCTGCTCGGGGAGCCCATCACCCGGTCCGACACTACCCGCGTTATCAGGTCGGTCGTCAGCATTTCCAGGGTGTTTCTCGTGGCTCTCACTTGCATTAGTTTCGTTGCCGTTGTATTCGTCGCTGGCGTTCTCGTCAGATTCGTCGCTGGCGTTCTCGTGTGCATCCGTCGCGTTCTGGGCTGCTTGATCGGCCGGGCTGGCAGCACCGAGTGCTGCAACACCGCCAATCAGAAGCATCGTTGCGATCGCAACCGTGATGAGTTGTTTTGCTCTCATTGCATCTGATATCACGGACAGCCACGGTGATAAAGAGGTGAAATTCTCAAACAGAATATAGGCAATTGAACGCCTTTATCCCACGATTAAGCGGGATTAACTCGAGTGAAAGATTCCGAGTATCTGTATTCAGTCACCCACCCCCGACCTGTTCACGATCCAGCGGTGTGTCCGATTTCACCGCCAGATAGCACACCGTGGCAGTCCTCGCGCGCGACGAGGTATCACGTTTCCTCGTCGATCACCAGGGGACCTATCGTCGCTGTCTCCCCGGCTCAGAGAAACACGCGTCGGGACTCCACAACCGGTTCACGGCGTCTGCCGACCAACTCCTGCCCGCTTCATTTGTTATTGTCGGACGGGACCGCTTCGAAAGACGATCGACCGATTCTGTGTCCTCTCGGATCGCTGTTTTGTTCGGCCCGGTTCGTCGGTCCACTCGACGAACTCGCCGTCTTCAACTTCGGCCGTCAAGGATGGCGTCGGCCGGCCGGGCCATTTTGAGCAGAATGCTTTTCCACTATCCGCATATCGGCAGGTATGAGACTCATAAGCACGATCTGATCCGTCGAAACCCGACATTGCGATGCGGGATGGCGTAACTACCCAGTCCACATTCCACCAGCTCAGGTGAAGCGGTTGTCCCGCACGAGTCGTTCGTGCCCTTCAGGAGCAGGCGATGGACGTCGTCATTGTCGACGTACTCTGGAACGGCATCCAGCAAACCACGAAGATCGCGTCCATGAACGCACACTGGGCGGCGGCCGTACCCAACCTTCGTATCATGGAGACCGACATCGAGCGACTCCCGTGGGACGACGACGTGTTCACCACGGCTCCCGACTATCAGAACGGAAAACTGCAGTTACCCGACGATCCTGGGTGGGAGTGTGAACCCGATGAGGCGGCGCTTGAAGAACATCCGTCGAGTTCGTGATCCGTGAGACGTGTACCGTGACTTTGATTCTCATCCATGGGAAACACCCACACGCTATATGAGGCTGTACGTCCTTTTCCTAGCAGAGGTGATCTTCAATGGCCAACGAAGCAGAAGAACTCGAGACGTTCAAATCCGATATGCGCGAATTTGCCGAGCAAGCACCGGCTATCAATAACTTCCTGGGCTATGTTGAGTCGGCCGAAGAACCGGAGACGCTCGATCGGAAGACGAAGGAGTTGATGTCGCTCGCGATCGGGGTCGTCGTCCGATGCGAACCGTGTATCCTCTGGCACACGGACGCCGCACTCAAGGCGGGAGCGACTCCAGAAGAGGTCGACGACGCGTTGAAAGTTGCCGTCGCCATGGGCGGTGGCCCGGCATTGGCGTACGCGACGAAAGCCCATCAGATCCTACTCTCACTGGCGGAGTAGTCTCGGCTGCAGACTCACGCTGACTTCACTACCTCAACGGCCCGTTGTGAAACGGAATCACGGAGCGCCGATACGATTCCACGTAGCGTGGCTGTTTCCTGTGCAGCTACGTCTAGAAAAGGGATTTCAACAAAGGAAGTATTTTTTTATATAAATAGAGTCGGATACGCCAACAAATGGCAATACCAGACTGGCTCTGGCCCACTGATGACTCGCACGATATCGAAGTTCAGGACGTTGATGACACTCTGAGTGCGTCTGAAATTGAAACCGTCACCAACCTCTTTGAAACGCTCTCAAACCCGATTCGTCTGGAGATCCTCACGTCGCTATACAACCAGACCGAGCCGATTTCCTATACGGAACTCCGGGAATCAACGTCAATTGAAGACAAAGGGCGATTCAACTATCATCTCCGTCAACTAAACCAACTTATTCGAAATCACGAAGGAAAATATACCCTCACTCAACGCGGTGACGATCTTCTAGAGAACGTACTTACTGAAGAGCAGATCCGCCAGTACAAATGAACTACTCCGAGAGCAAGTGATTCGAGACGCCTTTGGCATCTCGTTATTGTGAAATCCCTGATTCCGTCCGCTCCTGAGGCATTCGCCGTGTACATCTATAACGGCCCCTCAAGGAGAAACCTGTTTCTCCGAGCCTTTAGGGAATTTCATCGCTTCATAGCAGTCGTGACTGTCCGGGTCTCGACTACCGATCCTCGAAGTGTAACGGAGGCAAAACGATGAACAGCGAATCACCTGATTCGTCACACAGCGCGAAGGATTCGGAAGAACCAGCGATGCAGTTTTCAGCGGAAGGTGTACGAAACGGGTTTATCGAGGGTACTCCTGTTGCTTTCGGTGTCGCCGGATACGGCATCGTCTTCGGAGTGCTTGCCAATCAGGCCGGATTAAGCATCACTGAAGCCGCGCTGATGAGCGGGACTGTGCTCGCAGGAGCAGCGCAGCTAATTGCCATCGAATTGTGGGAGACGCCGATACCAGTAGTGGCCGTTATCGGGACGGCGTTCATCGTCAATCTTCGATACGTGCTTATGGGTGCAGCGCTACGACCGTGGTTTCGCCAGCTCTCACCGTTGAAAGCCTATGGGAGCGTCTTCTTCACAGCAGATGAAAACTGGGCACTCACGATGGGAAAGCTCAAATCCGGGAGTCAACAGGGAGCGTATCTCCTCGGAAGCGGACTTGCTATCTGGTTGTTCTGGATACTCGCCACAGTTATCGGTGCAGTCGCAGGGGGAAGAATCGGTGAGCCATCACAATACGGGCTTGACTTTGTTCTCACAGCCATCTTTATTGCGATCGCAGTTGGGCTCTGGGAAGGCCGATCTAGTGTGCATCCTTGGATGACTGCCGGTATTGTCGCAATCCTGACTGCGCAGTATCTGCCCGGACGCTGGTACATCCTTCTTGGCGGAGTTGCGGGCAGTCTTGTGGAGGTGGTTCGATTTGAACAGTAACCTGCAACTGGATCCCCTCGTCGTTGCAGTCATACTGGGAATGAGTATTGTGACCTATGCCACGAAAGCAGGCGGATTATGGCTTCTGAGCCGGATCGAAGTGTCAGAGAGAATCGAATCTGGACTGGAGATATTACCGGGGACGATCATCATCTCGATCCTCGGCCCCGAATTGACCAGTGGCGATCCTCCAGAATGGAGTGCAGCGGCAGTTGTCCTGTTCGTGATGTGGCGCACCGAAAACGTGTTCCTCTCACTTCTCTCCGGTATTGGAACCGTCCTGTTACTCCGAAACCTAGTATAGCAGTCTATGTATGCCGGTCGGATAGTTCGCTTAGTACAGATCGCGTGCGTATCGATCGGCCGATCGTTACGCGAACCTCCGACCGGAGGGGTGGCGAATTTACAAACCGTAGAACTATACGACGACGGCCACTAATTCATGGTATGCGTCGACGGAGCATAATGCCGGACGAACTGTACGACTCGACCGACAAACAGTACGTCCACGCCATCGTGGCCGATGGAACGCTATACGTGTCCGGACAGATCGCCACCGATCCGGAAGGAAACGTCGTCGGAGACACCATACAGGCACAATCACGACAGGCGTTCGAGAACGTCGGTGCGATTCTCGACGAGGTCGACCTGGGATTTGAGGACGTCGTCAAGGTCAAAAGCTTCCTCGTCGATATCCACGGGGATTACGACGAGTATAAAGCGGTTTTCGCTGACGTCTTCGACGAACCGCTCCCGTGTCACACCATGATCGGTGTCGAGGATCTCGCAACCGAAGAGCTACTCGTCGAACTCGAAATCGAGGCACCACTGCCCGCAGAACAAACGTGAACGGGCATCTCACCCCGAACGCAGGACGGAGTCGGAACCGATGGACACACGAAGTTTTTTGACCGGGTCTCGAACGAATGGGTATGGACCCGACCCAGTGCCTCTCGCGACGTCGTCTGGTAGGCAGTCTCGGAGCCGCCGCCATGATGACCACACTGGCGGGTTGCGCCGACGACACGGACTCTCAGGCCACCGACGACACGGACTCTCAGGCCACCGACGACACGGACTCTCAGGCCACCGACGACACGGACTCTCAGGCCACCGACGACACGGACTCCCAGGCCACCGACGACACGGACTCCCAGGCCACCGATGGCGACGACTTGGACCTCCGGGAAGCCAACGTGGTCGGCATCTCCTTCGAGGCGGAAGACGGGACGTATACGTTCGACGTGGCGCTGCATCACGACGATGACGGTGAAGACGGATACGCGAACTGGTGGCAGGTCGAACGACTGGACGGAACGCGTCTCGGTCGGCGGGAACTCCTGCACGCGCACTCTCAACAGCCGTTTACCCGGTCCGAGACGATCGAAATCCCTGCCGATGTGAGCTGCGTCGTCGTCCGTGGTCACGATCAGACACACGAATACGGGGGACTGGTGACGGTGGTGCGTCTCGATTCGGATGAGACGCGGACGATCGATCAGGGATCGGAGAAACGGTCGTTCGACACCAGTGACTGCCCCTAGCCCGGTGTTCTCCAATGCACCCACCGGCTCTTCGAGCGTTCGACAGATCGCACCTACTGCACCCTCAGCAAACCTCACCGTTGGCGACGACCCGCCTCGACGAGAAGAGGTAGCGTTCGGCGACGATGGCTGCCGGGGGTTTATATGTGATCGGCGAGGATGCCCGTCGGAAGCATGACGACCACTCCGAACCCATCAGAGATGGGCTGATCACCGTGACGATTCGGAATCGAACCAGTCTGTTAGAGGGGGACGAGGGGGCTCTCAGAGCGGATGCAGTCGGGATCATCGAGGAGGCCCTTTCTGCGGTCGCCCCGGACCGACTGCTCGACGATGTCGTCGAGCGGTCCGGCGACGCCGTGACGATCGACGGCCGAACGTACGACCTGGAAGCGGTAGGTGACGTGTTCGTCCTTGGATCCGGAAAGGGATCCGGAGCGTTGACGACGTCGGTTCTTCGTCGCCTCGGCGAGTCCGTGACCGAGGCGATCGTCGTCGAAAAGGACGCATCGACCGTCGACCCGACGGAATTCGAACTCCCCGATGGCGACGTTACGGTCGTCGAGGCCGGGCATCCGATTCCGACCCGGGCAAGTCAACGGGCGGCGGAGCGCGTCCTCGCGCTCGCCGAGAAGACCGGTCCGGACGATCTGGTTGTGTGCTGTATCACTGGCGGCACCTCGGCGTTGCTGACGGCACCCGCCGAAACCGATCTCGAGTCGATCGCCCGAACGACCGACGCCCTCCTCCAGGCCGGCGCGCCGATCGAGGACGTCAATGCCGTCCGCAAGCATCTATCCAGGATCAAGGGCGGGTTTCTCGCCGAACGGCTTGCCCCTGCGTCGGTCGTCAGCCTGATCGTCGTCGACGAGGTTGCCGGTGAGCCGTGGGGACCGACTGCGCCGGATTCGACCACATACGCGGACGCACTCGACGTTCTGGATCGATACGGCCTGCGGGAGTCCGTTCCGTCCGCGGTTCGGGACCGCTTGGAGTTCGGAGCGGCGGGGGATCGACTCGAAACGTTGGACGAAGACGCGATCGCGAACCGTCCCGTCCGAAACGTCGTCCTTGCGGACGCCTCGGACGTCTGTCTCCCCGCCGCCGACGAAGCGCGAGCGCGCGGGTACGACCCCCTCCTTCTCTCGACGCGAATCGAGGGTGAAGCCAGCGACGTCGGCCTCGTTCATGCCGGTATCGCAACCGATGCCGTCGAGTCGGGACGCCCAGTGGAGCCGCCGATGGCACTCATAACCGGCGGCGAAACGACCGTAACGGTTGAGAACGAGGGCGGGAGCGGTGGTCCAAATCAGGAGACTACACTGGGATTCGCGCAGGGTGTCGACGGATGGTCCGGGATCGTCGGTGCGTTCGTCGGCACCGACGGAACCGACGGACCGACCGATCTGGCGGGTGGAATAGCGACCGGTCGAACCCGCCGCCGCGCGAAGGAAGCGGAGGTCCCGATCAGCGACGCGCTCGAGGAAAACGACGCCGCCGCAACCGTCACCGAACTCGACGACGCGATCGTCACCGGGCCGACGGACACCAACCTCATGGATCTCCGGATCGTTCTCGTCGGAGACCAGGACGAATGAATATATACATTCGCCGCTCACAGACCATCCATGACGAACCTCTCGATCGAAACCGTGTCGGCGCTCGAAATCGTCGACTGTCGATTGGAACCGACGCTCCGAGTTACGGTCCGGACCGAAAGCGGCGCAAGTGGAACCGCTGACGTCCCCTGTGGCCGATCGACCGGCGCTCACGAGGCGGTCGAACGCCGTGATGGTGGGAGTCGATTCAACGGCAAGGGGGTTGCAGACGCCGTCGAGATCGTCAACGAGGAGATCGAACCGACCTTGGCGGGGCGAGACGTCACCGATCAACGAGCTATCGATCGCGCACTCGTCGAGCTCGATGGAACGAGCGATCGGTCTCGGCTTGGCGGGAACACGATGACCGGCGTCTCGCTGGCGACGGCAGTCGCTGCGGCGAGCGCCACCGATCTTCCCCTGTATCGGTATCTCGGCCGCGCCGACGCCGGTTCCTTGCCGGTTCCGCTTTTCGACGTGATCGAGGGCGGCGAACTCGCGGAAAGCGGGCTCGCGTTCCAGGAACACCAGTTGATCCCGGTCGGTGCCGATTCCTTTTCGGAGGCACTGCGAATGAGCGCCGAAACCTACTCGCTTCTCGGCGATCTCCTCGAGGAACGCTACGACGCGCGATCGCGAAACGTCGGCGTCGAAGGTGGGTACACGCCGCCGCTATCCGATCCGAGGGACGCATTCGACGTTGCGCTGGAGGCGGCCGAACGGGCTGGCTATGGCGGGGCGTTCGCACTCGGTATCGACGCCGCGGCGACGCACTTCTACGACGACCAGACGGAAACGTATGCAGTTCTTGACGAGCCGTTTGACCGGGGCGAGCTCGTTGAATTCTACCTCGATCTCGTCGACGCGTATCCGCTGGTCTCCATCGAGGATCCCCTCGAGGAGGACGATTTCGCTGGCACGGCCGAGCTCACTGAAGCCGTGGATGCACAGATCGTCGGCGACGATCTGTTTACGACCAACAGCGACCGTCTCCGGAGCGGGATCGAACGGGGTGCCGGCGACGCGTTACTGTTGAAAGTGAACCAGGTCGGCACGCTCACGGAGGCACTCGAAGCGGCCGACCTCGCGCGGCGGAATGGATACGACATCCAGGTCTCCGAACGGTCCGGACAGACGCCCGACACGTGGCTGGCTGAATTGGCGGTCGGTCTGTCGGCGACCCAGATCAAGACGGGCGTAACTCGCGGTGAACGGACCGAACAGTACAACCGACTGCTGGAGATCGAACGGGACCGCGACACCCTCGCCACCCTCTCCGAACCGCCGTGGTCATAACACGATCGCGTCCGATCGCCGTCTCAGCAGTTCACTCGGAGTCGGCAAACGTAAGCATGGTCCGGGGATTCTCGATCAAGATCTGATCGATCACGTCCGGTTCGACGCCGCGTTTTTTCAAAAGCGGGACGACGTGTTCGAGCACGTGTCCGTATCCGAATCCACCGTACGCGGTCCGTTGCAGTTTCGTATACACGTCGTGAGAAAACAGGAGCCGGTCGGCGTATCCGTCTTCGATAAGCCCCGTGACGAACGAGAGTCGCTGGGAATCGGACATGTACGCGTCGCCGTACTGATCGAGCGTCGCTTCCATTCCCCACAGATCGTATTCGAGATACGCACCCCGATCCGCGAGCCGGCGTTGATACGTGAGATCCTCGAATACCGTTCGATCCATGTGGCTCATCACCACCCGGTCGGGAGAGAGTCCCTCGGCCTCCACGATATCCAACACCTCAAGACACCACCGTGACGTCGGATACGTTCGATCCCGCTGGCTATGCTCCGTTCGGCCGGGCGGATGGAAGTTTACCGAGGCGCCAGTGCGAAGCGCGGCACGAGCGGCCCCACGGGCCACCTTTCGTTCGGCCTCGTGAATGCGACCGCTCAGTCCGATTTCGCCGATCAATCCGGCTCGAACGTCGGTCTCACCGATCCCCTCCTCGACGTCGTCGACGAACTCGTCGGCGATCTCGTCGACGCTCATCCGGTCGATCCGTTCGGGATGGACCGGACGGACGTAGTGTGCCGTCCCGTGGACGATCGTCACGCCGGTCTCGTATGCGATCTCGCGAACCGCTCGCGGGTCCTCACCAACGTTTTTGGGGGTGACGTCGACGATCGCATCGCCTCCCGCCCGCACGTACTGTGACACCTCGTCGATCGCCTCGTCCACCGAGTCCAACCGCATGTTGTCCCGGTGTTGCATCGCGTTCCGTCTGACGTACGGGAGCGTCTCCATCGAAACCGGTTCACGAGCCAGTCGACGATCGACCGCGCTGTCGGGCTCCGTGTACAGGGCATCGACCGTGTCGATGAACAGATGTTCATGACACATCGTTACGCCGAGTGAAGCGGGATCGATCCGTCCGGTAACCGTGACGATCGACCCGGAGTCGATTGGCATTGCTAATCACAGCCATCGTCTACGAGTTAAAGATACCGCTGGGAGCCTCGTCGGGACGTGTGTTTCACCACGGATCGTCTCGATCCGCGCAGAATCGAGTGATTCTACGACCGTTTCGAGGGAGTCACGCGTCACGGTAGAGACAACGACTGCCGGGTCGGAATGGACCCCGAAGACGATCGGGGCGGTATTCGATCGTTACGTCATCTCCGCGGATTCGGTGGCTGGTGTGGTCCCGATGACCCTGTAGACCGCGTATCCAGCCCACACGAGAAGCCCGAGGAGGATAATGTACGATCGTATCTCCAGTGGAACCAGTGCCTCGTGGACGATCTGTCCTTCTCCTGTCACTGGATGCGGGCTTCCCGCGATGATCTCTAAGAGTCCGATCACGACGACGCCAACCACTACGAGGCCGCCGCCGACGTACGCTGCGATCGTATCGGCTGTGTTGAATTCAGTCATAGTATCTCACCTTTCATCCGATGAACCATTGCAGTTTTGGGTGGTTCTTGAAGACCGAACTGCGCGCGAGGTACGCGTCGACGCCGAGGACGCGTCCGGCACCGAGCGTGGCGATCATGGCGAAGATCAGGAGGCCGAGCAGATCACCCGTGACGAGACCGTGTTCCCAACCGCCGGTCTCACCGTTAATGAAGTAGAAGAACGTCATCAACACCGCTCCAAAGAACGCTGCGAGACGGGTTAACGCCCCAAAGAGGAGTCCGAGGCCGATCAACGTCTGTCCGAGCGGAACCATTACGTTCACGAACGACAGCGCCACGCCTTCCGAGAACAGCGTCACGAGTGGGCCGAGGCTCGTCCCCGCGGCTGCACCGCCGACGAACCAGCCCGCATCGAACGGCCAGGCGAGGAACTTGTCGAGGCCCGCATGGAGCATCCACCACCCAACTGCGAGTCGCATGATTACGAGCCAGTACGCTAGCCACGGTTCCGACACCGTGAACGACACGTTTCGCCCCAACAGGCGTGTGTCTATGTTGGTTACCATCGTTCCAGTTGGCTATTAGACCAATCAGTACTTAAAATGGTACCTCATTTTTATAAATTAAGAATTTAATTGATTCGATATTCCATATATAGGTTGACGGATAGGTGTGATCACGGATGGGATCCGTGAAATATCCGTAGCAAATCACACGATGTCGATCGATTCGTGTCTCTTTGGATCGGGCAGCGGAGACGATCACAAAAGGAGATCGTGAAGAAGGGTCACGTAATCGGTACTCAAGCGAAGAGGGCGCCGTCGAACCACTCCATACCGTCGGTGTCGCCATCCGCCAACCGGTCCAGACGGGAAATCCTCGCCCTTCAGGACGGGAGGATCACAACAACGCCGCTCTCGGCCCGCTCGTTTGACGTTACACGTGATTGGAGTCGTCGAGATCGAAGGAAACGCCGGTCAGGTCCTCGGAGGCGTCCCAGAGTTGACCTGCCAGCGTCTCATTGTAGGAGCGCTCGCTGGATGCGTGGATTTCCGGTGCGCCGCGCAGATTCCTGAACCCGTCCGGACCGACGTACTCGCCGCCGACGATATCGGGTGCCGTCGCCGCATAAAGCATGGGAAGTGCTCCGCGCTCGGCGGACTGTGCGATGAGTTGGTTGGCGAGCTTCATGCCCCAGAGTCGGAGTCGGGAGCCAGCCATTTCCGGGCCCCGGAACTGGAGGTCGGTGTCCGCGTACCCGGGGTGACAGCCGACGCTCTTCACGCTCGCGTCCGCGGCCCGAAGCCGTCGATCCAGTTCGTAGGCAAAAAGCAGATTGGCCAACTTGCTTCGTGCGTACGCATCCCACTTGTCGTAGTCCTCCTCGCCGTGGAGATCCGAAACGTCAATCTCGCCGTTTTCGTGGAGTCCACTGCTTTGGGTTACGATCCGGCTTTCCCCCGCGGTTTCTCGGAGGGAATCAACCAGCAGCCCCGTCAGCGCGAAGTGTCCGAGGTGATTGACGCCAAACTGCATCTCGAACCCATCGGCGGTCTCGCGCCGGGGGATCGCCATGATCCCGGCGTTGTTACACAGCACGTGGAGTTCCCCGTGGGTCTCCTCGAACGCGTCGACGAACGATCGAATCGACTTCAGATCGGCGAGATCCAACTCGAGAACGGACAAGGACGGATCGTCGACTGACGACGCCACGTCGTCCCGGGCCGATCGGGCTCGATCAAGGTCCCGACACGCCATAACGACGTGTGCGCCCTTCCGCGCGAACGCTTTGGTCGCCTCAAATCCCAGTCCACTGTTTGCGCCGGTGATCACGACCGTGCGCCCGGACTGGTCGGGCATCTCGGAGATGCTCCAGGAGGTACTATTCATACGGATAGTCCACATGGGAAGCCAATTAAAGATCGGTGGCCGGAATGGATCCGCCAACTGATGACCGTGCAGGCGCGTCTACAGCACGAACAACGGTCAGTCAGCGAAAACGAGGGCCCGTCAAGACGGAACGTGTCGTTTATACTGACAGTACCTCATTATAAGGATCTGCTCCGGGATGATCGACAACGGAGTATGAGTTCATGACCGCCACCACCGATCCGATCCACGTCCTTCACGTCGACGACGAGCCGGACTTCGCTGACTTGACCGCCATCCATCTCGAACGAGAGGACGACCGGATCAGCGTTCGAACCGGGACAAGCGCCGACGAAGGATTGGAGCTGTTAGCCGATGCTGACGTCGACTGCATCGTCTCCGATTACGACATGCCTCGCATGAACGGACTCGAGTTCCTCGAAGCCGTCCGCGAGAAACACGCCGATCTCCCATTCATCCTGTATACCGGGAAGGGATCGGAGGAAGTGGCAAGCGAGGCGATCTCGGCCGGCGTAACTGATTATCTCCAGAAGGATACGAGCGGTGATCAGTACACGTTGCTGGCGAACCGGATCCGGAACGCCGTCGAACAGACCCGTGCCAATCGACGAGCGACGACACACCACCGGATCAATAAGGTCGTCCGAAGGATCAACGAAACGCTCGCATGGGCATCGACACAACGCGATATTGACGAGGGAGTGTGTGAGATCATTAGTACTGCAGAGCCGTATCAATTCGCCTGGATCGGCGAGCAGGACCCCGACTCCGAGACGATCGATTCACGGGCAACCGCCGGGATCGGGAACGAATACGTAGAGCAGATCCTGGTCACCTCTGATGAAAGTCGAACTGGTCAAGGCCCAACCGGACGGGCGGTTCGAAACGGCGAGCTGGCGGTGATGCAGAACATTCCGGACGATCCGCGCTACGAGCCGTGGCGGGAGCCTGCCCTCGAAATGGGATTCAAATCCAGCGCCGCCGTCCCCCTCGTGTACGACGACACGATGTATGGCGTTCTGAACGTCTACGCCGATCGCACACATGCCTTCGACGACCGGGAACAACGGCTACTCGCTACCCTCGGCGAGACCATCGCCCACGCCGCCCATCGGGTTCGGCTCCAGCAACGGTACACCGATCAGTACCGGACCCTGTTCGAAGAAGCACCCGTAATGATCGTCTTCACGCGATCGGTCAAAGGCGAGCCGATCGTCGAGGACTGTAATCGGGCGTTCGCCGAAGCGCTCGGATACACGTTCGAGGAACTCCGCGAGACGCCTCTGAGGGAGTATTACACCGACCCATCAACCGAGAAGCTGCTCCGGGAGGACGGCTATCACCGTGCGCTGGCCGGAGAATTTACGCGGGAACAGCGGACGTTGGTGACCCGTGATGGGGACGAGATGCTTACCATCCTCCGGGCGGCCCCGCGTCGGGATCCAAATGGTGAGATCATCGGGACACACGCGCTATTTCTCGACATTACGGATGAACAACAGGTGCAGGAGCTGGAACGTCAGAACGAGCGCCTGGACGAGTTCACGAGCGTCGTTTCCCACGACCTTCGGAATCCGTTGAACGTCGCCAAAGGACGGGTGGGACTGGCCCAAAGCGAGTGTGACAGCGACCATCTCGACGACACGGCCGGGGCTCTCGGTCGGATGGAAACGCTAATTGACGATCTCCTGACGCTCGCTCGTGAAGGCTCGTCGGTTGAAACGACCGAAACGGTCGATCTCGCGACGACCGCCGACGGCTGTTGGGGAAACGTAGAGACGCCCACTGCAACGCTCGTCGTCGAGTCGGAGCGGAACCTTCGAGCGGATCGGAGTCGGCTCCAACAGCTTCTCGAAAACCTGTTTCGGAACGCAGTCGAACACGGCAGCGAGGACGTCACCGTCACTATCGGCGATCTGGACGACGGGTTCTACGTCGAAGACGACGGGCCGGGAATCGCCGAGAACGAACGCGAGCAGGTGTTCGAATCCGGGTATTCCACCTCGCAAAGAGGGACTGGCTTTGGGCTCTCGATCGTCAGAGAGATCGTCGAGGCACACGGCTGGAACATCCGAGTAACCGAGAGTGTGGAAGGCGGTGCACGATTCGAAGTTACCGACGTGGAAGTCGCTTCTGAATAGCCCGACTGACGGTTCGAGGCAGGAGGCGGACGACTAGCGGATCAAGGCAGGACGCGGGCGCCTGGGGAGGGAAAGGCGGCGGGGGAACGCCGCCATGCCAAAGGGTGTGTGGGGGGGACACGATCAAAGCATGGTGGTGGCCTCGATCGTGCAGTGGTAACCTCACATGGAGGCCACCGTGCCAGTGTACCACGTGGGGCCCTATTGTTATGCACTCCCTACGGAACTCGTGATCGACATCGGGAACGAGCGTCACGGAACTTCCGTGACGATGGGGAGACGTGGGAAACCTCCGCGCCCTCTTCCGATAAAAGACTAATTGCGAGCCGCAAACGTTCCGTTCGGTTCCGGAATACCGAAAAACGACGGTCGATCCAGCGGCCGTTCGTCGGCGCGTCGGCATCCAGTTCTCGTCGGCGGATCGTCTGCAACCGTTTTATGGGCTCCAGACGACACTCACGTATCATGGCGTATGAGTCCGAGTCGGTCTGGGAGTTCGAGATCGCCGAGAACGTCACGTTCGGCGTCGGTTCGTCGGACGAGCTCGGCGCCGTCGTCGAGGAATTCGACGCGACGTCAGTACTCGTCATCACGGACGAGGGCGTCGCCGATGCCGGCGTCGTTGACGAGGTAACTGCACCACTCGATCCGGATGGATACACCGTCTTCGAGGGGGTCGAACCGGAACCATCCGTAGCCGTCTTCGAGCGCGCTCGTGCGAAGGCGGACGAGATCGAGCCCGACTTCATCGTCGGGCTCGGCGGCGGGAGCTCCATGGACGTCGCGAAGACGACGAGCGTGGTCCACGCTCACGGTGGGGATATTCTCGATTACGTCGCGCCACCGACCGGCGGTGGCAAGGACGTTCCCGGGCCCGGGGTTCCGACGGCGTGCATCCCTACGACCGCCGGAACCGGATCCGAGACGTCGCCAGTGACGGTCATCTCGCTCCCCCGAGAGGATCTAAAGGTCGGGATCTCGAGCCGTCATCAGCGCCCGGACGTCGCGCTCGTCGATCCGGGCCTGACGGTCTCGCTCCCGCCCGGACCGACGGCCTCATCCGGGATGGACGCGCTTTCCCACGCCATCGAAGCGTACGTCACGCGACGGTACGACGCAAAGCCCGCGCCGGAGGAACGTGCCGATCGACCCGATTATAACGGCCGCTCCGTCCTCACCGACCAGTTCGCTCGAAGCGCGATCGAACACATCGGTGACGGGCTTCGTGATGCCGTGAACAACGGCCACGATATCGAGGCGAGACGGGACATGTCCCTCGGGAGTTTAATGGCCGGTGCCGCGTTCACGAACGCCGGTCTCGGTGCGACACACGCCATCGCGATGGCGGCCGGAGCCATCCACCACACGCCTCACGGAGTCACCATCGCGTTGACGCTCCCCGAAGTAATGCGGTTCAACGCGACGAGCGCGTTCGATCGCTACGCCGAGATCGCCGAACTCCTGGGAGAGGACACGAGCGGAGCGAGCGATGACGAGGCGGCGGAAGCCGCGGCGGCGGCCGTCGAGAAATTGTCAGCCGATGTCGGTATCGAGGGTGGGCTATCCTCGCTCGGCATCGAGGAGGACGACGTCGAACACCTCGCTGAACGAGCGAGCGCGCTCAGGCGACTCCTCGCCGGGAATCCTCGACGCGTGAGCCAGGATGACCTCGAAACGATCATCAGACGATCGCTTTGAGTAGGAGATTGCTCATGTGTCGATCGGAACGCGACGGAGATGAACGTCGGAAAGCGAGGGGGATGGATGGAACGTGGATCGCGGTGAGAGGAACAGCGCCCCTCCGTTCGGAGAAACGGAACTTTAATGCGCGAATCGTTCGGACTCTGAAACAAGAATGATCCCGCTTCAATCCCTGGTCGACGGGTTCCTGCTCGATTATCACCTGGGTCACGTCCTGTTAGCCGTGTTCGCAGTGACGACGGTGGGTGCCCTGCCGCTGAAGAGCCAGCGTGTTCTCGCCATCAACCTCGCACTGTTCGGATTGATATTTGCGATCGCGCCGTTCACGACGATGTCGGCGCCGTTCATTTTCTTCGGGCTGGCGTTGCTCGTCATCGCCCCGCTGCTTTGGACCACTGCGGAGTGACCGTCAGCCCCGAGCGGTTCGTCCGCGGCGACGATCGTCGACGAACCAGCCCCTTTTTTGCCCACCGCCGCAACCCCACGATATGATCACGGTACGGGCACCCGCGACGAGCGCGAACCTCGGCAGCGGGTTCGATACCTTTGGCGCCGCGCTCGCCCGGCCGGCAGACGTCGTCGCCGTCGAGAAGGCCGACACCACCTCGATCGAGGTGACGGGCGTCGGCGCGCAGTACATCCCCGAGGCTCCCGAGAAGAACACGGTCGGCGCGGTGGTCGAGGCACTCGATGCGCCGGCCCACATCCACATCGACAAGGGTGTTCGGCCGGCCTCCGGGCTCGGGTCCTCGGCCGCGAGCGCCGCGGCGGCTGCCGTCGGCCTCAACGAGTTATACGACCGTGGGTACACCCGCGAGGAGTTGGTTCCGATCGCCGCAAAGGGCGAGGCGGTCGTCTCCGGAGTCGCTCACGCCGACAACGTCGCGCCCGCGATCATCGGCGGATTCACCGTCACGACCCCGAAGGGTACCCATGGGATCGACACGGACATCCCGGTCGTCGCGTGTCTTCCCGACGTCGCGGTCTCGACACGGGACGCACGCCGTGTCGTACCGGAGACTGCCTCGATGGAACAGGTAGTCGAGACGGTCGGCAACGCCGCGACGCTCACGATCGGGATGTGTCGCTCCGATCCGGAACTGGTCGGATCGGGAATGTCCGATCCGGTGGTAACGCCCGAGCGCGCCCGTCTCATTACCGGCTACGAGGACGTCCGGGAGGCTGCCTTCGAGGCGGGCGCGACCGGAGTGACAGTAAGCGGTGCCGGTCCCGCAATTCTTGCAGCCTGTGAGATCAACGACCGGCGACACATCGCGGCAGCAATGGTCGATGCCTTCGCCAGCGCCGGCGTCGAGTCGCGCGCCTACCAGACGCGGATCGGTCGAGGCGCAACCATCGTCTAGTTTTAGAACCCACCTTCAAGCGCCGGGATTCGAGGGTGGATTATTTATGTGCGTGCCCTTTCTGAGGTATCGTATGACTAACGGCGAGCTATCCGATCGACAGCAGGAGCAACTTTTGAGTGGGGCACGGACCGCAACCGGAGACGAACTACGGAGCCTCACGTATTTCACCGACGAGACGGTCGAGCAGGTATATCTTCGCGATGATCTCGAACGGAGCGCCGATCTCGTCGGATTCGCCGAGAGCGAGCGGATGGGGTTTCGATCGAAGATGATCTATAAGGGGACACAACTCGGCGACTACCAGTTCACGATCCGGGTCTTCGAACATGGGTATTTGACCCGGGTGATCGCCGACGAGCACGGCGTGTGGGCAACGACCGACGGCATGCAGATCGACCGCTTCGAGGAGCTGGCGAGTGCGTTGAGTTCCGTCCTCGTGGAGATGTGACGGCACCGACCGACTTCTCGCCGACACATCCGCTTGCACGTGTCCGCTCGACTCGGTCCGGAAGGCCTCAGACGCCGCGACCCTGGAGGCGCTCCTCCTCGTCCAACGAGTCGTTCGAGCGACCCTTCATCCCGCTGCCGGCATTGCGGGCGATCGCCGCGAGTTCGTCGGCGTCGTCCCAGTTGTTCACGGCCTCGACGATGGCCGTCCCCATCTCGGTCGGGTTCTGGGCGCCGAAGATCCCCGATCCAACGAAGATACCATCACAGTCGTGATACATCATCAACGCGGCGTCGGCTGGCGTGGCGATCCCTCCGGCCGCGAAGTTGACGACCGGTAGTCGGCCGACGTCGGCCGTCTCGTGGACGAGATCCCGTGGAGCGCCGTGTTCGCGAGCCCAGGCCTCGCGCTCGTCGTGATCGAGGCCGGCGATCTCGCGGATCTGTCGCTGCATGGTTCGCTGGTGTTTGACCGCCTGGTTGACGTCGCCGGTTCCGGCTTCCCCCTTCGTTCGGATCATTGCGGCACCTTCGTTGATTCGACGAAGCGCCTCCGGGAGGTTCCGCGCGCCGCAGACGAACGGGGCGGTGAACTCGCGTTTGTCGATGTGGAATTCGTCGTCGGCGGGCGTCAGAACCTCCGATTCGTCGATCATGTCCACGCCGAGCGATTCGATGATCTCCGCCTCCTTGCGGTGGCCGATTCGGGCTTTCCCCATCACCGGGATCGAGACCTCGTCGATGATCTCCGTGACGTTCTCCGGGTCGGGCATCCGGGCAACGCCGCCACGTTTCCGGATGTCGGCGGGGACTGCCTCCAGCGCCATCACTGCGACCGCGCCGGCGTCCTCGGCGATTCGGGCCTGTTCGCGGGTGACCACGTCCATGATCACGCCGCCTTTTTGCATCCGTGCGAATCCCCGCTTTACCAGCTCGGTTCCGCGCTTGAGTTCCTCGAGATCCGTGGCATCTGCCATGTTTCGGTTTCGACCGGCGGCCACTTAACGGGTGTCTTTCGTTTCTGTCCGCTCGGCTACGGGCGGATCGGTCCCCGGTTTCGGGTCCCGATCGCTCCCGGTTGGGAAGCCTTTTGCGTCCGATCCGGCTAGGGAACGTATGGCCTCCCCGTACGAGGTTCTTGGAGTCGATCCGGACGCCGACGACGGGGAGATCGAACGCGCCTATCGTCGTCGGGTACTCGAGACGCACCCCGACCACGGGGGATCCGCGGAGGCGTTTCAGGCGGTGAAGACGGCCTACGAGGCGATCCTTGCAGGGAAGGGTGGCGATGACTCCCGAACCGGCGTCGAGGCAAGCGATGAGTCCTCGAGCCCGGAATCGAATGCCGAGGAGAACGACGGAGAGTCGGACGAGGGTGAGACGGATCCGACTACCGCAACCATCGAATACCTCGATTACGAGGTGCTCGCCGACCGAGGATGGTCGATTGATGACGACGATCTCTTCGAGCGGGCCGCCGACGCCGACCTGTCGCCGGCCGACCACGGACGATTTCTCGCCGAACCGGGCGAGAGCCTCCTCGAAGCAGCCGAGAAGCGCGGATTCGCGTGGCCCTATGCCTGCCGTGGTGGAGCCTGTGCGAACTGCGCGGTCGCGGTAATCGATGGAGAGCTCTCGATCCCGGTCAACCACGTCCTCCCCGAGGAGATGACCGAGCGCGGGATCCGACTGTCGTGTGTCGCCGCGATCGTTTCCGACGATCTCCGTGTCGTCTATAACCTCAAACAGCTCCCCAAACTGGAGGAACTTCGTCTACCGTCTGACCCCTTCGATCGGTCTCGCGCTGGTGATTGAACGGACCCGATCGAACGCCGCCACCTGGATCCCGTTCGCTCGTATCAGTCTCCCTCTCACCTGCCGTCGAGCTCCATTCGCTCGTATCAGTCTCCCTTTTCACCTACCGTCGGAGACGATCGTAGGCGCGCGTGAGTTCTTTGAACGCCGATTCGTCGCCCTCCTCGGCGTCGGGATGGATCGACTTTGCCTGCTCTCGATATGCAGACCGGATCGTCTCCTGGTCGGCGTCAGGATCGACGCCGAGCGTCTCGGCGGCCTCCCGCCGACTTGGACCGCCCGACGGCGGCGCGGCGTCCGCCCCACCGACGGCGGCGTCCCGGTTTGTACGTGCGCTCGCTCTCGCGCTCGCGTACTCTCGGGTGCGTGTCGACTGGGAACTGGAACCGCGGGTTCGCGTCCTCGTCCGCCGCGATCGGACCCGTTCGGCGAGGCGACCGCTTGCATGTAACCAGAGGAGATACGCGGCGAGCGCGAACGGAATGGCGACGAAGATCAGGATCGGATGGACCACGATCCCCGCGACGGCAAGTACCACGGTGAGTCCGATGAACGTCGCGGCGAGTCCGACGACGAGCGGCCGATTGGTCACAGAGTGGGTAGGAGACGAGGGACCGTAAGCGTCTCGCCGGATCGTCACGGTCGTTGTCCCCATGTCGATGCCCGTCTGATCCCACCGCCGTCGTCAACGCGGTGAAATCGTCGACCGATCCCGTTTCCGTTCCGTGTCACTCCTCCGATTCGGATTCCTCAAGCAGCGGGACGACCGTCAACGCCGCAGGAAGCACCGTCATCGCCGTCAGGAGCGAGAAGGTGATCGCGAGGACGGTCGTGCGCCCGAAGTTCGCGAGGACGGGGAACCGCGAGATCATCAACACGCCGAACCCGAAGATCGTGGTGAAACTCGATCCGATGATCGGGCGTGAGAGCTTTGAGACCGCGGTTGAAGCGGCCGTGAGCGGATCCAGATCGTGTTCGGTCACCTCGAATTCGTACCGCTCGAAGAGGTGGATCCCGTAGTCGACGCCGATCCCCAGGGTGAGCGAGGACATCGTGATCGTCAACGGATTCCACGGAATCGAGAACACGTACATCGCGCCGGTAACCAACACCGCAGCGCTCCCCGCGACGCTGGCGATCAGCGTGACGGCGATCCGCGGCGACAGGAACGCGAGGCTCAAAAACGCCAGCCCGAGCCCGAACGAAAGCAGCGTCATGGGCGTCAGCCCCGCGGTGACGTTTTCGATGACGTTCCGATTGAGGACGGGCTTGCCAGTGATGTGGACGTCCGCTGGCGTCTGTATCGCCAGCTCCGCGTTCCCATCGAACTCCGAGATGAGCGTCCGCACGGTCTCACCCTCGATGTCGTCGATGTAGAATGTCAATAACACCGTCGAGGGGTTCTCCGATGGCGATCGAACGGTCGCCAGCCCGGAGTCGTCGCGTTGGGCTTCGAGGGTGCGATCGAGTTCGGCCTGGGTCTCGGGGATCGTTCCTCCATTCGCGATCTGGACGGTTGTGACGGGGCTCTCGACGGCGTTCACCCGATCGTTTTCGAGCATCAACCGCTGATAGGTCGCGAGATCGCGGAACGTCTCCGGCGTATAGGCGCGATCGGTATCGATCATCACGTAGATCACCTTCGGGCTCTCGACCGTATCGGAGAGCCGCTCCATGTCGTTTTTCTCGTCGAGATCCTGTGGCCAGAAGTCCATCATCTCCTGTTTCGGCTCGACCTGGGGATACGCGTAGACACCTCCCGAAACCAGCAGGAAGGCGATCAAAAGCGTGATGAACGGCCGGCCGCCCGTGACCTCCGTCGTGAGTCGTCGAGTGAACGACTCGAGACGGTCGTCTTCCGGTTCGGGACGCCTGATCGTGCTCGTATCACCATCTCCGTAGCCGCCCCCGTCATAGCGCACGAGCAAGGCGGGAAGCATCGTGATCGACAGAATCATCGCCGCGAGAACCGCGAGCGCGCTCGTGACCCCGAACTGCCGGACGGGCGGCACCGCCGAGACCAGAAGCGATCCCAGCCCGACGACCGTCGTTCCCATCGCGATGAGAAGCGCCCGGCCGGTAGTCCGCGTCGCCACCTCCGCTGCTCGTTCCGGGCCATTGCCGGCGTAGCGCTCCTCGACGTAGCGGGTGTGGATCTGGAGCCCGTAATCGATTCCCAACCCAAGTGCGATGGGCATCACGCCGAGCATGATCGCGTTGAAGTCGTATCCGAGCACGCCCATCACGCCGAACATGTACACGAGCGCCGTCATCGCGGTTCCAAGCGGCAACAGGACATGCCACCCCTGTTCGACCTTGTTGCGCATCACGACGTAGACGACGCCGAAGATGAGCGCGAACGCGCCCGTGAACAAGGCGATCATTTCGGGCAACATCAATCCGAAGGCCGCGTTCTCGAAGACCGGCTGTCCGGTGATCGTCGTCGACATTCCCGGCGGGGTCACGGCGAACTCCGTCTCCGATTTGATCTCCGAATACATCACGTCCGCGCCGCGGGTCGGCAGAAACGCGCCGCGGTCGAACCGGTCCACCTCGCCGTAGCTCACGAGGATGACCGTCGTTCCGGGCTCCGGCTGGAGGCGGTCGACCATTGCCGCCGACTCCGGTCCCTGGCTTTCGACGCGTTCGATCGACCGGCGCACCCCCGTCTCGGTTTCGGGTATCTCACCCCCGTTACCCTGTCGAACGACGTCCGCGAGGGACGTGACGCGGCGAACGTCGTCGACGTTTGAGGTATATCGCCGATCGAGACGGTCGATCCCCCGGATCGTCTCCGGATCGTAGGGCTGATCGGATTTCACGAGCACGAAGACGTTATTGCCCGTCTCGAAGTCCTCCTTCAGCCGATCCCAGTCGGTCGCAGCCTGGGAATCGTCGTCGATGTAGAGGGTCATCCCCATGCTCATCTGGACGCCGCCGAGACCGACGGCCAGCGCGATCACGGCAGTGACGGCAACGATGGCGAATATCTTCAGTTGGTTGTCCGCGGCGTACCGGCCGGTAGCGGCGAGGCGGTCACGGACGCGCTTCCCGATGGCGGTCACCATGGATCGTTACCGAAGCCGGGAGCGGAGTCGATTCCGGTAGGCGATCCCTATCACGAGCATCGCGAGGATCACGAGGACGATCCCGATGAGGAGCGGGAGGCGGCTCTCGGCGGACGTCACAGTGACCGGTGCCGACTCGATGTCGGTCACGACGGTCTCGCCGAACGCGTTGTCGTGTTTGATCGTCGTATCGAGCGAGTACTCCTTCGGGGTCGCATCCTCATCGGTCGTCACGGTAAACGTCACCGTCACCGTCTCCCCCGGTTCGAGCGTGCCCACGTAGGCCGTGTCGTCGTCGGTCTCGAACGGCGAGTTGGTGTTGATCCGAACCTCCGCATCGGAGAGCGTCCCACCGCCAGTGTTTTCGATCGTCATCTCGAGCGTCTCCGTCGAACCGGCGGTCAGATCCGTCGTCTCGACCACGGTAAATTCCTTTTCAGGCTCCACCGTCACCGCCGCCGATCGTTTCTCGCTTTCGACCGACTTCGCGTAGATGTCATCGTGGATGACCGAGAAGGTTAACGGGTATTCCTGGGGGATCGTTCGGTCCGAGGCCTCCAGTTTGAACCGTGCAGTCGCCGACTCGCCGGGGTCAAGCGTCCCCAGGTTCGACTGACTCGACAGCAATGAGAACGGTTCAATCGGGTCTAAGACCACCCTTGCGTCCGTTGCAGTCCGGTTGCCGGTGTTCATGACGGTCACCGTGACGGCACCGATCGAGTCGACGTAGAGCTCCTCGGTTTCGGTCGTGAACTCGAATGAGGGCCCCTCGGAGACCGGAACCGATCCCGTTCGGATCCTCGATTCCTCAATATTCCCGTTCTCGTTCTCGTAGCTCAAGCGGAACTTCGCGGGGTACTCACCCGGCGTATCGATCGCCGAGGTGCCCGTCTGGAAGGTGGCCGTCGCAGTCTCATCCGGCTCCAGTCGACCGATCGAGACGCCCTCGCTTCGGGGACGGAAATGCTCCGACTCGATCATCGTGAGTTCCGCATTTCGGGCGACTTCCGTTCCGTCGTTTCGAACGGTGACGGTGATCGATCCGTCGGCGTTCTTATAGATACCCTGGCTCGTGGCATCCGAAACGTCGAGTCGAACGGACTTCTCGACCCGGATCGTGACGTACTTGGTGACCGTTTCCGTGTTTCGGTGAATGATGTAGTCGTTGGAATCCACGGTAATCCCACGAACGTACTCATACTCCATCGTCACAGGAACACGATAGGTTCCCGGCGACGCGTTCTCATCGACCTCCAGCGAGAGGCTCGTCTGGCGGCCGCTTCCGGCGTCGATCGTCCCAAGGCTCTGGGTACCGGTCTTGACCTCAAGCGGTGCGTCCGCCGACTCGACGGACGCCGTCACGGCACTTGCAGCACCGAGGTTCACTCGATGAGTTTGTACAACTTGTGCAATATCATCGATCCGCTGATCGGTCTCAGTCGTCCCCTCATGGCGATTCTGGACCATCAGATCGAACCGTTTGGTTTCTCCCGGTGCAACCACGTTCTCGCCCTGTATCGTGGGTTCGAGCGTCGGTTGTGAGAAATCATTGTATCGTTCCGCCGAAACGGTCCCGACACCGGTGGCGATCGTGGCTCCGAGAAGGAGGACCGACACCGCAATCACCAGGAACGTCGCTGGTTTTGAACTCATCTTAATTGTGCCCATATTATACAATACTACATTTATAGCTGTCGGTCAGGTGTCCAAACGCGTCGATCGACGAACGGATGGTTCGAAATACGCACGTCTTTCAGGACCCGATCGGGCCGATCGGATCGTTCGAACCGACCGCGCCGTCCGTGGCGTTTATCCCCCTTGCCCGCCGTTCCGCGTGTATGCCGACGGCGGATTCCGCGACGGTCACCGGACTGCCCCCCTCGATCGCAACCGCCCGCGAGGAGCTGACCCCGATGCTCTCCCAGTATGCGGATCTGTGTGCGGCCCACGAGGACGCCCTCGTCCTGTTTCAGGTCGGCGACTTCTACGAGGCGTTCTGTGAGGCGGCCGCGGAGGTGGCCCGCGTCTGTGAAGTGACGTTGACGAAACGCGAGGACTCGACCGGCGAGTACCCGATGGCGGGGATCCCGATCGACAACGCGACGGGCTATCTCGAGAGCCTGCTCGATGCGGACTATCGCGTCGCGATCGCGGATCAGGTCGAGGACGCCAAGGCGACCTCCGGGCTCGTCGATCGCGCGGTCACGCAGGTCATCACCCCCGGAACCGTGGTCGATGAACAGCTTCTCGCCTCGGGAACGACCAACTACGTCGCTGCCGTTGCCCACGAGACCGGGAACGCGGGCGATGGACGCGACGTCCGGGGGCTCGCCGCGGTCGACGTCGCGACCGGCGAATGTCTCGTCACGAGCGGCGACTGCACGACCGTTGCCGAGGAACTCGCCCGGATCGATCCCGCCGAGGTCGTCTACGGCCCCGGGATCGAGGACCGACCGGATGGAGCCGACACGCGGTGGATGGAGACGAGGATCGACGACGACCGATTTCTGACCGCGGCCGCTCGTGATCGGCTGGAGCCGTATCTCACGGCTCCGGATCGGCGATTCGCGAACGACGCCGAACTCCGTGCGACCGGCGCGGTCCTCGCCTACGCCGAGTACACCCAGGGCGATGACGGTCCCCTTGAGTACGTCTCCCGGATTCGCCGCTACGACCCGCGTGATCGGCTTCGGCTCGATGCAGCCGCCCGCCGGAGCCTCGAACTCTTCGAGAATCGCGGGCTGGGCGCGAGCGATACCCTCTTCGACGTCCTCGACCGGACGAGATCCGCGCTCGGTCGCCGATGCCTCGAACGGTGGCTGCGACGCCCTCTCGTCGACGCCGACCGTATCCGGTCGCGGCACGACGCCGTCGAATGGCTCGTCGCTCACCCCCTCGTCAGGGAAACGATCGACGAGCGCCTCACGAGCGCATACGACCTCGAACGGCTGGTGAGCGGCGTCTCACGTGGCCGGGCGAACGCCCGCGACCTTCGATCGCTTCATGCGACCCTCGAGATCGTTCCGGCCCTTCGGGAGGCTCTCTCGGACGGAAACGCGGAGTGGGCTGGTGACGTCGAGGCCGACGGTGACGCCGATGGTGACGCCAGATCCAACGCCAACACCGACGGTGACGCCAGCGCTGGTGCCAATGGCGACGCCAGCGCCAACGGCGACGCCAGCAGTGACGCCGAGGGCGATCCCCCGTGTCCCCACCTCATGGAGCTTCGCGATCGACTCGACCCGCTCGCGGAGATACGCGAGTTGATCGATCGGGCGATCGTCCTCGACCCACCCCAGGAGATCACCGACGGCGACGTCATCCGGGAGGGATTCGACGAGGAACTCGACGAGATTCGCCGGACCGAGCGCGAGGGACGCGAATGGATCGCTGAGTTGGAGGCGCGCGAGCGCGAGCGGACGGGGATCGACTCACTGACCGTCGGCCATACCCAGGTACACGGCTACTACATCGAGGTCACCGACCCGAACCTCGATCGAGTTCCCGACGACTACCACCGCCGTCAGACGCTCAAGAACAGCGAGCGGTTTTACACGCCGGAGCTGAAGGAACGCGAGGACGAGATCCTCGGTGCTGCAGAGCGGGCGGACGCGATGGAGTACGACCGATTCAGGGAGGTTCGTGAGACTGTCGCCGACGAGTCCGACCGGCTCCAGTCGCTCGCGGACGCACTTGCGGAACTCGATGCCCTCCGATCGCTTGCGACCGTCGCGATCGAGAACGACTACGTCCGCCCGGAGATCGTCGATCCGGCAAAAGACGACGACTGCCCGGGTATCGAGATCGAGGGCGGGCGGCATCCGGTCGTCGAACGAACAGGCGAGTTCGTTCCCAACGACGCCGATCTCCCCTTCGGGAGCGTCGCGATCATCACCGGGCCGAACATGAGCGGTAAATCGACCTATATGCGGCAGATCGCGCTCGCGGTCGTGCTCGCCCAGATCGGCTCGTTTCTTCCCGCCCAGGCCGCACGGGTCCGGATCGTCGATCGCGTCTTTACGCGAGTCGGCGCCTCCGACGACATCGCCGGCGGCCACTCGACGTTCATGCGCGAAATGAGCGAACTCACGGAGATCCTCCACGACGCCACGCCGAACTCGCTCGTGCTTCTCGACGAGGTCGGCCGCGGCACGGCGACCACGGACGGACGGGCGATCGCCCGCGCAGCAGCGGAATTCATCCACGACGAACTCGAAGCGACGACGCTTTTCGCCACCCACTATCACGAACTCACCGACCTGGCAGACGAGTGCGACCGCGTGTTCAACCTCCATTTCACCGCGACCCGCGATGACGGCGACGTCACCTTCCTTCACCGAGTGGCTCGCGGCGCCTCCTCGTCATCCTACGGCGTCGAAGTCGCTGAACTTGCCGGGGTCCCGGAGCCCGTCGTGTGTCGATCGCGTGAACTCCTTTCGGCCGAGGACGTCACCGGTTCCAGGAACGGGACTCCCACGCACCCGTCCGAGGACGAGGTCTCCACCGCCGACGATCCGACCCTCCGTGAGTTCCTGGATGCGAGCGATTCCGGCACAGCAGATGGATCACGAGTGGACGATTCGGGGGGCGGTCGAGACGCGGAACGCGGGCGAGACAGCACCAACGATTCCCGCGATGATCGTGGCGACACTCACGACCCCCGAGACGGCCTGGATGACACCCACGAATCCCGCGACGATCTCGCCGAGACACTCCGGCGTCTCGACATCGCGACGATGACGCCGGTCGAGGCGTTGAACACGCTGGCCGACTTGAAACGGGAACTGGAACGATGACTGACGGGATTCGCGATCGTGAGGACTCTCGAAACGCCGCGGACGAGGAGCGATCCCGGATACGACGGCTTTCGAAGCCCACTATCGATCGGATCGCCGCCGGCGAGGTCATCACGCGCCCCGCTCGTGTCGTGGGAGAGCTAGTCGATAACGCGCTCGATGCCGGCGCGACGCGCGTGGAGATCGCCGTCGAGGGCGACGGTACGGAGTCGATCCGGGTACGCGACGACGGCCGCGGCATGGCCCCTTCGGATGCGAGACTCGCGATCGAGCGACACGCCACGAGCAAGCTCCGAGACGGCGTGGATCCGAGGGAGGTCTCCTCGCTCGGGTTTCGGGGTGAGGCGCTGCCTTCGATCGCCGAGGCCGCGCGCCTCGAGATTCTCACGAACGACGGCGGCGCCGTCGGTACTCGGATCGAAGCGGGACCACGATTCAGCGGAGATGCCACAGCGGACGCCGACGTCACGATCGCCGACGCGGGGCGCGCCCGGGGAACGACCGTGGTCGTCGAGGACCTCTTCGCCACCCGCCCGGCCAGACGCGAGTCGCTCGCGGGGACGGCCGCTGAATTCGCCCGGATCTCGTCGCTCGTGACGAGTTACGCTCTCGCGCGCGCCGAGGTCGCCTTCACACTGGAACACGACGGCAGGGAGACGTTCTCGACGCCGGGAACCGGCTGGAGCGACGCCGTCCTCGGCGTTTACGACCGAGACGCCGCAAGCCAGTCGACGGAAATCGACGCGACCCGTCGCCTGCAGACGGACGATGTCGATGCTCCCGCCATCGACATCGACGTTCGCGGCGTCCTGGCGTATCCGTCCCTCTCGCGAGCCACCCGCGACCACGTTCGGATCGCCGTCGGCGGCCGGCCGGTCGAGAACGCCCGACTCGAACGCGCCGTTTCACAGGGATACGGCCGACTGCTCCCCGACGGTCGCGAGCCGGTCGCCGCCCTCGACGTGCGGATCCCGACGACCGAGATCGATCCCAACGTCCACCCGGCGAAACGTGAGGTTCGACTGCGTCGCTGCGAGCCGGTCGCCGACGCGCTCGCGGCGATCGTCGAGGACGCGCTCACGGGTGCAGACCTCCGGCGGAAGGCCGAGGTCGCGACCGATCTGGAGACGTCGCTTTCGACCCCGTCGGACGCCTCGCCGTTCGCCGACGTCGAGGCGATCGGCCAGTACCGCGACCTCTACGTCCTGTGTGACGCCGGCGACGAGCTACTCGTGATCGACGCCCATGCGGCCCACGAACGCGTGAATTTCGAGCGATTGCAGCGTGCCTTCGAGACCCACGCCCGGAGCGAGCCGCACGGCGATTCTCCACCCGAGGCAACCGTCACGCTCGATCCGCCGGCGACGATCTCGCTTTCAAGTGAGGAACGCGCCGCGATGGAGGCACACGCCGAGGCTCTCTCTCGACTCGGCTTCACGGCGGAGACGTTCGGGGGGACCACCATTCGACTTCGATCCGTTCCGGCTCCGTTCGGCCGGACGGCCGACGTCGAGGCCTTCCGCGACGTGCTGGCTACTCTCGCTGCCGGCGAGAGCCCGGACGATCCTCGCGAGCGCCTGCTCGCGGACCTTGCGTGTCATCCCTCGTTAAAACGCGGCGACGCGATCGACGTCCCGGAGATGGAGTCATTGATCGATCGGCTCGGCGAGTGTGATCGGCCCTTCAGATGCCCACATGGCCGGCCGACGGTGCTTTCGATCGAGGAGGCAACGCTTGCGGACGGGTTCGATCGGCCGACGCGACGGTGAGCGACCGGCGATGGCGTCGCCGGAGTCAGTGTCAGTTACCACTCCTTGCAGTCCGAACAGACGTACGCGTTCCCCTCGAGCCAGCGACGTTCGACGACCGCTCCACAGCGCTCACACGGAGCTCCGGAGGACGAAACGGTGGTCGTTGCCGTGGCAGGTTCGATCCCGTCTCCGGCGTTGTCGGTGTCATCTTGGTCGTTGATGTCGCCGTTCTCGACGCCGCCGTCGTCGGATTCGGCCTCGTCTCCGTCATCATCGGTCCCGTTCGTGGCCGTGAACTCCTCGAGTGATCGATCCTCCGACATCGCCTATGCCTCCCGTCGGAGCCGGTCGACCACGAACTCCCGTTCTAACTCGCCGAGGAACTCGCCGAGTCGTGGCCCTTGCGTCTCGTCGAAGAAGAGCCGGTAGCCCGCCTCGAAGAACATCGACACCTCGATATCGTGCTCGCGGGCCGTCTCGTACATCCGGCTCTGGATCGCCTCGCCATCGTGTCCCTCGGCGACGTACGCTGCGAGGTCGTCGAGCGCCGCCTCGATCGCCGGATCGAAGGACACCTCCGGAAGTTCAGTCTGGAGTCGGTAGTTGTACTCGTTGTCCATCCGCTCGGCCCAGGTCCGTGCCCGCTCGACGCGTTCGAGTGCGTCCTCGATCGCCCACTCGGGCGTGTCCGCATCGAAGTGTCCCTCGTCGCGAGCCAACTGTTCGCGGAACGCCTCGTCCTCGACCATCCCGAGGACGGCGGCGAAGGTGAACGGCAGCCGGACACGGTCCTCACGCACTTCCTCGACGACGAAGGGATACGCCCGCTCGGCAAAGCGAGTGAGTTCCTCGTCGTCGACCGCGCCGAAATACGCGCGCTCGAACCGGTCGAATCGATCGACGAGTTGGTCGAGCCGCTCCAGGTTCAGATCCCGCGCCTTCTTCGGTTCGAGCGCGAAGAAGTACCGGAGCACCTCCGGTTCAAGCAGTTCGAGGATCTCCGGCACCGTGACGATGTTGCCCGCCGACGAGGAGAGCGCCTCGCCGTTGAGCGTAAACCACTCGTAGACCATCGGAACGGGTGGTTCGACGTCCAATACGTTCCGCGCGATGTCGACGCCGGAGGGCCACGATCCCTCCGCGTGGTCCTTTCCGAACGGCTCGAAGTCGACGCCGAGCACGTCCCACTGTCCCGGCCACTCGAAGCGCCAGGGAAGTTTGCCCTCTCGGAAACTCGCGGTTCCCTCATGGCCACACCCCTCGATCGTCGATTCGCCAGCCTCCATGTCGGTGCAGACGTACTCGACGGTTTCCGCCTCGAGGTCGATCGCCGTCACCGTCTCCGTGACCTTCCCGCATGCGGAACAGATCGGGTTGAAGGGAACGTACTCGTCGTCGACTTTCGCTTGATACTGAGAGAGGACCTCGCGGGCCCGATCGACGTCGGAGAGAACGGTCCGAACGACCGGATCGAAGGTCCCCTCCTCGTAGAGCGCCGTGTTCGAGATCATCTCGACGGGAACGCCGAGACGTTCGGCGTCGGTCTGTAACAGGTTCGCGAAGTGGGCGGCATAGGAATCCGCCTCGCCGAACGGGTCGGGGATATCGGTGTACGGCTTGCCTAAGTTACGCCCGAGCGCGCCCGCATCGACCTCGCCGAGACCGACGATTTCCCCGTCGGTGTTCGCGAGTTTTCGGGGAACCTTCCGAAGCGGATCCCGGTCGTCGGAGGTGAACACCTGTCGAACCCCGTGCCCGCGCTCGCGAAGCACGGCCGCGACGAAATGACCGCGCATGATCTCGTTGAAGTTTCCGAGGTGGGCGACGCCGGAGGGGGAAACGCCGCCTTTGATCACGATCGGCTCGTCCGGATCGCGCGCAAGGACGTCGTCCGCGACCGCATCCGCCCAGAAGGCGTGGTGTTCGTTCCCGCCGGTCGCGTGTGGATCCATCGTGTTCGTGTCACCGTTCGCTCCCGATTTCGTGTCAGTCACCATCTCGGTTCCCGTGTTCGTGTCAGTCACCATCTCGGTTCCCGTGTTCGTCTCCCTCGCGGTCGGGTTCCCGTTCTCGTCGTTCGGGCCCCCGTCCTCGTCGTTCGGGTCGGCCATTCGATCTACGTCCCCCCGCTCCAGGCGTCCGGTTCCACACAGGCGGCCGGAACGACGTCGGTTCCGTCGTGGCTCCCCTCCAGAACCGCCTCGACGATCGCAGACGGGTCAGTTCCGTCGAGGACGATCGATCGGAGATCGGCGCGATCGATCAGCTTGGCCGCGAGGAGATCGACCGGCGCGGACGCGCCGGCGTCCCGGCTCATCGGAAGAACGAGATCGACGAGTTCTCGCGGGGAGAGACGTTCGTACTGTTCGGCCTCGGGGTCGACGTTCGGATCGGCATCGTAGACGCCGTTCGTGCTCGTCGCGTACACGAGGAGGTCGGCGTCGATGGCCTCCGCGAACTCGGCAGCCACGGCGTCCGTCGTCTGGCCGGGCATCACTCCGCCCATCACCGACACCTCGTCGCGACGGAGCGCTCGGACCGCCTCGTCGTAGTCCTCGGCGGGCGAGAGCGTCGCCCGCTCGTCCAACGCGGCGATGAGCAGTCGGGCGTTGAGCCGCGTGACACCGATCCCGAGCTGGTCGAGTTGGACCTCGTTCGCGCCGAGAGCGCGGGCTGCCCCGATGTACTCACGGGCGACGCTGCCGCCACCGACGACGACCCCGACTTCACATCCCGCCTCGGCGATCGCCTCGATCGCCTCCGCGTGTGCCGCCACGCGATCCGGATCGAGATCCGGTGCGAGAACGCTTCCGCCGATGGATACGACGACCTTCATTGGGTTCGGGTAACTCTGTCGCGCTCTTAAGGATTGTCAAGCGAACATGGACTCGGGTCATTCCTGCGATGGCAAACCGCATTTATCGGCCTTTCTCTGCACACCCTCCGACCGGTATCAGTTCCGACGGATTACCCAAAGTGTCGCGACTCCGCCGACGCCGACGACGAACCAGTAGCTCACGAGCCGGTAGATCGTCGTCACCGCGAGCGCGTCCGCAGTCGAGAGCACGGTCAGCGCCGTCAAAAGCGCGACGAGCGTCCCCTCGATCGCGGCCAACCCGCCGGGAAGCGGCGTCGATCCGGCGACGACGCTGACGGGGACCAGAAAGCACACGAGGAACACGGAGATGGGAGTCCCGATCGCGATGGCCGAAAAATAAAGCGGCAGCGCGAAAAGTACCCATCCGACGTACGCGAGCGCGACCGAGACGAGGAGCGCGCGCGGGGATCCCGCGATGACCTCGATCGACTCATAGAGCCGCTCGATCCGATCGTCCACGGAGGCGAGTGAAACCCGATGGCTCCGCCGAGCGATCGGAGCGACGAGCCGGCGGATCGCCGCACGGAGCCGGTCCCGAAATCCCCAGCTCGCGACGGCCAGAAGCGGCAGCCCGATCGCGAGCGCGACCAGTACGGCCGCGAACCACTCGACCGGCCCCGGAAGGCGTTGGGTCGTTCCCAACAGGTAGCCGAGCCCGACGCCGCCGACGGTGAAAAACGGCAGCATCCGGATCACGTCGGTCGTGACGACGCTCGCGAGACTCTCCTCGTAGGTCGCCTCCGTGTCACGTGTCAGAATGTAGGCAATGAACGGCTCTCCCCCGGCCTGCCCCATCGGCGTGACGTAGTTCGCGAACGTCGCCGACAGAAACGTCACGACCAGCTTTCGATACGGAACCACGATCCCGATCGCCCGCAAAACGACCTGCCAGGTCTTCGCCCAGACGGCGAGACAGGCGATCGCCGAGAGACCTCCGAGCAGGACCCACTCGATTTTCGCCACGCGGAGACGCTGTATGGTCCGCTCCCAGCCGACGACCACCCCGATCAGGTATACGAGAAGGATCGCGACCGCGAACCCCAGAAGCGTCTTCGTGATCGTCCGACGATCGATCCATCCGGCACCGACCGACTCGTCTCGTGACACGGGGTTGGTTCGACTCGTCGGCGAAGGGATTTATAAATAGTGTGTCGTGCCGATCGGTGGTGGATGTCCCATCCTCCTGGAGCGATCGGGGAAAGCGAGGGAGGGCCGTTCACGCACCGGTTTTTGTCACCTGATACCACTCGCCCTCCCAGGTGAGCACGTACTCGAGAACGGCCTTGATCGTCAAAATGCCGTGACCGAGATAGACGAGCGGCGCGAGGGCGATCGTCCACGACGGCCATCCGACACGTCCCTCGAGTGCGTCCTTGCTCCAGACGCCGCCGATCATGGCGAAAACGCACGCGAGAGGAACGAGTGCCGATCCGGTATCGACCAGCGCGAGAAGCAGGACGTGTGCAGTGAGGATCAAAAGCGCCCCACCGGCGAGCACCGCACCGACTGCGCGGCCGACGGTAACGAGGTCACCGAAGGTCGGCCGCTCCGAAAGCGCCTCTCGGATCCGAAGGTGTGATACCTGGACGTGGCCGATGCGCCAGCGTTTTCGCTGGCCCCACAGGTCAAAGAGCGTGTGGGGCGCTTCCATCGAGCTGGTACATCGGCGGTTATGGACGACGGTCAGATCCGCCCTGTAACACTGGTGGGAGAAGTAGATGTCCTCGGTCAACACGTCGGCAAAGCCGCCGACCGCCTCGATCGCCTCCCGCGTGAAGCCGGTCGCGGAGCTTTGACAGTGGGTGAACCCAACCAGATCCCCGATCAGGTATCCTGCCTGAACGACCACGCGCTCGCAGTAGGCAAGCGTCTCGACGGCCCCGGTCGGCCGCGGGACACGACGGCCCTGAAAGACGTCCGCATCGCCGAGCAGTTGGCCCATCGCCGTGGAGACGAACGTCGGTGACGCCCGCTCGTCGGCGTCGAAGACGACGAAGTGGTCCGCCTGACTCCATTTGACGGCGTAGTTGATCGCGGTGGCCTTCGAGCCCGGCGACTCGTTGAGGAGACACGTTACCGAGTCGTATTTGTCGGCCAACTCCTCGGCCCGCCTTCGAGTCCGATCGTCGTCGGGTTCCGCGACGATGGCGATCGAAAGCGGATCGTAGTCGTTCTCCAGCAGGCTCGAGACGCTCGCATCGAGGACGTCGGCGTCACGATAGGCGGGAACGATGGCTTGGACGGGCGGTCCGGCCGTGATCCGTTCGTCGGCGGCCTCGCTTCGCCAGACGTCGGCGGCGAGGAGGTAGCCAGTACTCGCGATAACCAGGCTGAACAGTCCGGCCGACACCACCCCCTGCAGAAACTGGATCCGAACGAAAAGCGGCGCTATCACCACGGTCCAGATATCCGGTCCGGTCAAGAACCCGAACACCAACAGTCCGAGTATCCCGATCCAACTCCCGGTCGTCTCCGCGATATGCCGCCCTATTCGGCTCATCGTGCTCGTATCGTTTCCTACCAGTATTTAAACTTGTGGCTCACGGAGAGACGATGGATAATTGCAGACGCACGAATAATGCCCGGTCAGTGACGTTTCGAGACTGGCTGTCGGTGTCAGGGGAGAAGATACGAAACCGGGGTTTCGAGGGGGTCCGTGACATCGCCTATGACCTGTATACGGGGCTGTGGTGGCTGACGTATCCGTTCTCCCGGGGGCGCAACGTCTACGACCGTGACTGGGACGTGCTCGTGATCCTGGACGCCTGCCGGGTTGATCTCCTCCGGTCGGTGACGGATGAGTATGCGTTCCTCGGGGAGATAGAACGGATGGAGTCGGTTGGTAGTATGTCCAAGGAGTGGATGGCGAAGACGTTCACGGACGAACACGCCGAGGCGGTGTCGAATACGGCCTATATAACGAGTAACGTCTTTTCGGATCGAATCCTCTCGGCCGATCGCTTCGGGACCCTCGATGAGGTCTGGCGGTATGCCTGGGACGAGGAGACCGACACGGTCCTGCCGCGTCCGGTCACCGACCGGGCCATCCGGACCGCTCGCGAGTCGGACCCCGACCGGCTGATCGTCCACTACGTCCAGCCGCATCACCCCTTCGTCGGCCTCGATGCGGGCTTCGACGCCGATCCCTTCGGCCCTGCCCTTTCGGACACTGTCGTTGATGCGCTCCGGAAGGGACGGATCGACTTCGAGACGTTTTGGGCGGCCTATCAGGAGAATCTCCGGCTCGTGCTTGACGAGGTCGAGATCCTCCTCTCGAACGTGGACGCCGAGCGTGTCGCCATCACGGCCGACCACGGTGACGCCCTCGGTGAATGGGGAATCTACGATCATCCGGTCGGCTGTCTCCACCCGAGCGTTCGAACGGTGCCATGGACGACCACCACGGCCACCGATCAGCGGACCTACGAACCGACGACGGAAAGCGGAGAAAGCGACGACGCCGCGATCCGCGATCGGTTGCAAGCGCTCGGATACGTCGGTTGAGGTCCCGTCGAATCCTCAGCGACGTTGCAATCCCGGATTCGTGACGGCGCCCTCCGCGGCGGAGCCGAAGAAGGCCCCGTATCTCGCCAGAACGCCGGATTCGTAGTTCGGTTCCGGCTCCTCACGCTCCTCGAGGCGTCGTTCGATCTCATCGTCGTCGAGATCGACGTCGAGCGTCCGGTCGGGCACATCGACCGTGACCGTGTCTCCCTCCTCGATTGCGCCGATCGGCCCGCCCACGAACGCCTCGGGAGCAACGTGGCCGATCATCGGACCGCGAGTCACGCCGGAGAATCGACCGTCGGTGAGAAGCGCCACGTCGTCCTCGTGGCCCTGACCCACGACGGCCGCAGTCACGCTGAGCATCTCGCGCATTCCGGGACCTCCTTGGGGTCCCTCGTTGCGGATGACGATCACGTCGCCTGATTCAATATTTCCATCCTGGACGTACGCCATCGCGTCCTCCTCCCGCTCGAACACGCGGGCCGGCCCCTCGTGATGCATGTGTTCTTGTGAGCCGGTGACCTTCAACACGGCACCGTCGGGGGCCAGGTTCCCGGTCAGGATCTTGATCGCTCCCTCCTCGTGGATGGGATCGTCGACCGTCCGGAGAAACTCCACGTCGGCGCCGCCGTCGGAAAGGTCGAACCGTTCGATCTCCTCGCCGAGGGTACGGCCGGTGACGGTCATCGCGTCGCCATGAAGCAGGCCCGCCTCATGGAGTCGCTTCAACACCAGGGGAACGCCGCCGGCTTCGTGAAGGTGAGTCATCGCGTGATCCCCGCCGGGCTGGAGGTTGGCGATTTTGGGCGTGTTTCGGCTGATCTCGTCGAAGTCCTCGATGTCCAGATCGATGCCTGCCTCGGCGGCCATCGCCAACAGGTGGAGCACGCCGTTCGTCGATCCGCCCATCGCAACCTGCAGGGTGATCGCGTTCTCGAAGCTCTCGCGGCTGAGAATGTCCGAGGGACGGCGCTGTTCGAGCACCACCTCGATCGCGAGTTCGCCGGCCTCGGCGGCGACGTCGTATCGCTCCTCGTCCTCGGCTGGTGGGCTCGCCGAGCCGAGCGGGGCGAGTCCGATCACCTCGGAAATGGACGCCATCGTGTTGGCGGTGAACATCCCGCCACAGGATCCCGCTCCCGGGCAGGCGGTGCGTTCCAGCGAGTCGAGTTCCTCCTCGGTCATGTCACCGACGGCGACCGCGCCGACCGCCTCCGCGACGTGCTGGGTCGTGACCTCTCGCCCCTCGTGTTCGCCGGGTTTGATCGAGCCGCCGTACAGGAAGACGGAGGGGAGGTCCGTCCGGATGGCGGCCATCATCATCCCGGGAAGGTTCTTGTCACAGCCCGCGACGGTGACGAGCCCGTCGAGGTACTCGCCGATCGACACTAACTCGACGGAGTCGGCGATCATTTCCCGGGAGGTCAGCGAGGTCTTCATCCCTTCCGTCCCCTGCGAGATGGCGTCGGAGATAGTGATCGTACCGAACTCGATGGGCATCCCGCCGTTCTCGTCGATTGCGGCGTGGGCTCTTGCGCCGACGTCGTCGAGATGGACGTTACACGGCGTGATGTCCGCCGCTGGATTGGGGATCCCGATCATCGGTGAAGAGAGGTCATCGTCGTCGTACCCCATCGCACGAAACATCGCACGATGGCCGGCCCGATCGAGCCCCTCCGTCACCTCGCGGCTACGGAGCTGTTCCGGTTTATCGTCGCGGTCCAGATAGGTTTGCTCCTCGTCGGTGGATTGGTTGTTGCTCACACACGATACGATGGACGCGTCGACTTAAATCCGTTTGACTCGCCGGCCCCGGGTGCCGTAACGGGATTCCCCGAGAGGTCAGCGAGGTCCTCGAGGAACGGCGGGAAAGTCCTAAGCCGCTGGCTCACTCCTCCATCGATATGCAACCGCTCTCGATACTTGGCACGGGTGCCGACGATCTTGCCGACCGCCTCGTGGACCGTCTGGCCGAGCGCACGGACGACGGTGTGGTGCAGGTGGACGCAGCCGCCGATACGAACGACGATGGAGCCGTCGACGCGCTCACGGCGCGGTCGAGAGCCGACACTGCCGTCCGATTGGACGAGGACGGAACGTGGACGGCAGCGGGAACGGACGCGGATCTCACGGCGCTTCTCGACCGATTCGCACCGACCCACGACTACCTGATCGTCACCGGTCGGACGCGGCTTCGCGTTCCGACCGTGCTCGTTGACGACGATCGAACTCCGGAGGACGTCGCCGGGACCGTCGTTCACGAACTCGAGGATCCGGCCGCGGTCGACATCGACGACCTCATCAACGTGATCGATGCCGCAGAGCCGTGGATCACTCTTGAGGAACTGATCGCGCGCGTCAAGGAGGGAGAGGGCGCGGATCGGTCGGGGGCGATCGCCACCTTCACCGGCCGGGTTCGGGCGCGTGACGCTCCCGAGGACGATCGGACGACGCATCTCGCCTTCGAGCGCTATGAGGGCGTCGCCGCCGATCGGATGGACGCGATCGCCACCGAACTCGAGGCGCGTGAGGGCGTCTTCGACGTTCGAATGCACCACCGTACCGGCGTGATCCCGGACGGCGAGGACATCGTCTTCGTCGTGGTGTTGGCGGGCCACCGCGACGAGGCGTTTCGAACGGTCAAAGACGGGATCGATCGGCTCAAAGAATGGGTTCCGATCTTCAAAAAGGAGACCACGGAGCGCGAGGAGTTCTGGGTACACGAACGGTGAGCATGTCGAATCCACGTCCGATGACTCGATGACGGGAACGGGGGAGACCCTACGAACGTCTGACGTCAGTCATCCGGGCGGCTGACGCGGGTTTTTCTTGCCGGAGTCCATCGGCTTCGAGCATGCCCGCCATAACGGAGTCGCTCGTGCGATCCACCTCTCGTTCCGGTCGATCATCCGGGAATCCGCGTTCCTCCATCGATCGTGGCGACGTTCACCGGGACTCAACGCGGCCATCAACCGGTTGGAAATCGGCTTCCCCGCGGGACGTACTGCAACAGCGGAGGTGATCGCTCATGTCGGATGCCGATCCCGCCGAAACCGGGGATGCGAGTGGATCCACAGGCTTCTCGCTTCGATCGATACGTGAGGGAGCGATCGGGGGCATCGCAGCCTACGCGTTCGGCTACCTCCTCACGTACCTCTGGAAGGCTGGCGAGTATCGGGAGACGATCGAGCGGATTGGGCCGATCGCCGAGCTGTTCGGCGTGGAAACGCCGGCTCCCTGGCGGATCGTTGGCTGGCTGTTCTACAACGCCCACGCGGTGGCCGCCTACGTCGACATGGGGATCACCAGCACTTACATCGACCTGATCGCACGGGGTGACGGTCCCCTGGAGATCCTCTATCTCGTCCCCCCGCTGTCGCTTGCGGCCGCGGGATACCTCGTCGTTCGACGCCTCGGACCCGTCACGTCGGTCGTCGAGGCGATCCGGCTCGGTCCGATGGTCACGATCGGGTACCTTCCCATCGTCGTCGTCGGGGTCTTCGCGTTCCGCGTCAACGGGTCGGGACCGGAGCTCGTCCCCTCGCTGCTGCTTGCCGGGATCGTCTACCCGATCGCCTTCGGCGGGATCGGCGGCGCGATCGCCTACGCAATGGACCGCCGGTAGCGGCTACAGATACCGGACGCGACTAGTGGAACAGGTAGCGACCTCGAACGCCAAAGTGAACCGAAAAGCCGTCATTTCTCACCCAAACTCTCGGACGTCACCCCTGAAATGGGTACACACACCACGAAAACGCTTAAACGCCGATGTGGCTTACGGGTGGGTATGAGCGCGGACCGGTCTGTCCTTCGACAGGCCATAGAGCGCGGAGAACGCGACGGTGGCGCGATCGAGTTTAAAGAACGGCTCAACCGGGAGGTCCACCTCGTGGACGGGCGAAAGGAATCGCTCGCCGCACAGCTTCGCCATCGCGTCCTTTCGGGCGACGGAGAGGCGACCTACGTCATCGGCGTCACCGACGACGGCGGACTCGCCGGAATCGCTCCCGAATGCTTCTCCGAGACGATGGACGTGCTCTCGCTGCTCGCCGAGGAGGCGGATGCCCACATCCACGACGTCGACACGTGGGGCGTTTCCAGGGACGATGCGATGGACGACCGCCGCTCCATCGAGGAGACGGCAGCCCCCGATGAACCCGGGAGGGTCGCTCACGAGAACGGAGCCGACCGTGGACTCGTGGGGATCGCAACGATTCGCGAGGGTGCCGTCCTGGAGACCGACGACACGCACGTGGTCATCGGCACCGCCGGCCACGTCGATCACGGAAAGTCGACCCTCGTCGGCTCGCTCGTCACCGGACAGGCCGACGACGGCCAGGGCGGAACGCGGGGATTCCTCGACGTTCAGCCCCACGAGATCGAACGCGGACTCTCCGCCGACCTCTCGTATGCCGTCTATGGGTTCGAGGACGAGGACCCGGTCCGCATGGACAACCCTCACCGCAAGCAGGACCGCGCCCGGATCGTCGAGGAGGCGGATCGACTGGTCTCGTTCGTCGATACGGTCGGCCACGAGCCGTGGCTGCGGACGACGATCCGCGGGCTCGTCGGCCAGCGGATCGATTACGGGCTGCTCGTCGTCGCCGCTGACGACGGCCCAACGCGAACGACCCGCGAGCACCTCGGGATCCTCCTGGCCATGGAACTGCCGACGATCGTCGCGGTGACGAAGACCGACCTCGTCTCCGAGGACCGAATCGAGGAGGTGACTCGCGAGATCGAGTCCTTGCTTCGCGACGTCGACCGAACGCCCCTGCCGGTCGATCGACATGGCGTCGAAGCCGCCATCGATGAGATCGGCGAGTCAGTCGTCCCGATCGTCGAGACGAGCGCGGTGACGGGAGCCGGGCTCGAGACTCTCGATACCCTCTTTGGGTCGTTGCCGAAGCGGTCGCTCCCCGATCGTGAGGAGTTTCGGATGTACATCGATCGCACCTACGACGTCAAGGGCGTCGGTGCGGTGGCCTCCGGAACGGTGAACTCCGGCGCCGTCGAGACCGGCGACGAGTTGCTCGTGGGTCCGATGAACGACGGGTCGTTTCGGGAGGTCGATGTGCGGTCGATCGAGATGCACTACCACCGCGTCGATCGGGCGACGGCGGGGCGGATCGTCGGGATCGCCCTGAAGGGGATTCCGGAGTCGGCACTGGAACGCGGGATGGTGCTGCTCCCGCGGACGGCCGACCCCGACCCGGTCCGGGAGTTCGAGGCCGAGGTCATGGTCCTCAACCATCCGACGCGAATTCGATCGGGATACGAACCGGTCGTTCACCTCGAGACGGCGAGTGAGGCGGCCGAGTTCACCCCGGAGGACGGTAGGCTCCTTCCCGGCGACACCGGCCGCACGCGAGTCCGATTCAAGTTCCGCCCGTATCTCGTCGAGGAAGGACAGCGGTTCGTCTTTCGAGAGGGATCGAGCAAGGGCGTCGGGACCGTGACCGGCGTCGACGGCCTTTCCGATCCCCCACCGGCCGACGACTGAGCGGCGTTTGATCGCCGTCGAGGATCGCAGTAGGTACTTTTAACTTCGAATTCGAACAGAATGTACCATGAACGTCCGCGAGGAGTTCGTATCCATCTATCGGGAGTCACTCCCGGTTCTCCTCGTCGCGCTTGGGGGCGGGCTCTTCTCGGGAGTCATTCTGGAGGAACTGCTCGCGAGCATCGAGCGGTTTCCGGGACTGTTGGTGATGGTTCCAGTGTTCCTTGCGACTCGCGGGAACGTCTACGGGGCGCTCGGCGGACGAATATCGAGTGGGCTCCATCAGGGCCTCATTGAACCTCGTCTGGAGTGGAATGACCGCCTCGTCAACGCCGTCGTTGCCTCCTTCATCAACGCGATCGGCATCTCCGTCGTGATCGCGATCATCTCCTGGCTCGCGTTGCTGGGTTTGGGTCGTGAGTCCGCACATCCGCTCGAGTTCCTCGCGATCATGCTCATCTCGGGTGTGTTGACCTCGATCGTCTTGATCTTCGGCATGCTCTCGTTGCTCTTCGTGGGCTACACCCGGGGACACGATCCGGACAACCTCGTCGGGCCGATCGTCACCACGCTCGGTGACGTCTTCGGGATGGCGTTCCTCCTCGTCGCCGTCGGCACCGTCGAGGTGATCGGCTGATGGCCGATCCGGGGGGATCGCTCGGGTCGTGGTCGACTCGCCGCATCATCCGGAACATGTTTCCGCTTCTCGTCGTACTCTCGGTGATCGTGTTGTGGGCCGGGATCACCCTCGAGGGTGCCGAGGAGTTGCTCGCCGAGTACGGTCTGCTCGCGGTGATGGTCCCGGTCATGGTCGGCATGGGGGGCAACCTCGGAGCCATCCTGAGCGCGCGGCTCACGACCCGGTTGCACCTCGGAACCACCGAGTTCGACCCGCGGGATCGACACCTGTGGGCGACTGTGAGCGCGATACTCGCGCTGGCGGCGACGGTCTTTTCGACCCTCGCGGTCACCGTCTGGCTGTTCGGTCGGATCGTGGGCGGCGGCCTGCCGCTTTCGACGATACTGTTCATCTCGCTTTCGAGCGGGCTGTCGGTCGCGATCATCGCCGTCTGTTTCGCCATCGCGGCCACCTACGGTTCCTACCGACTTGGCATCGACCCGGACGATACGACGATCCCGATCGTGACGAACGTGGTCGACGTCTTCGGCATGCTCATCTTCCTCGGCATCTCGCGGTGGACCCTCGGGGTTTGAACCGGTATCGAGTCTCGCTCTGCCCGAGTTGAAGATTCGGATATCCCACCCGAATTGGGAACCCGGAAAGAGCGATCGAGCGCGTGTGAGAGTCTCGCAGTCGCCGGCGGTCCCGAAACCGTTTAGGTGGACGCTCGCGCACGGTCGGTATGCCGACGGATCCCGATACGGGGTACGACCCCTCGCTTGGCCGGAAGTTCGTATTCGTCACTGGAGGTGTCATGTCCGGGCTGGGTAAGGGAATCACCGCCGCCAGCACCGGCCGACTCCTTGCGAATGCGGGGTTCGACGTGACTGCAGTGAAGATCGATCCCTATCTGAACGTCGACGCCGGAACGATGAACCCGTACGAGCACGGCGAAGTGTACGTGCTCAAGGACGGCGGCGAGGTCGATCTGGATCTCGGGAACTACGAGCGGTTCCTCGGGGTCGACATGACCTCCGATCACAACGTCACGACGGGCAAGACCTACCAGCACGTCATCGAGAACGAACGCGCGGGGGAGTATCTCGGCAAGACCGTCCAGATCATCCCGCACGTCACCGACGACATCAAACGCCGGATCCGCGAGGCCGCCGAGGGGACGGACGTCTGTATCGTCGAGATCGGCGGGACGGTCGGGGACATCGAGTCGATGCCGTTCCTCGAGGCGCTCCGACAGTTCTCCCACGAGGAAGCCGATGAGGACGTTCTCTTTACCCACGTCACGCTCGTTCCCTACTCGAAGAACGGCGAACAGAAGACCAAACCCACCCAACACTCGGTCAAGGAGCTGCGGTCGATCGGCCTCCAGCCGGACATCCTCGTTGGCCGGTGTGCGGACCGGCTCGACCTGGAAGTCAAAGAGAAGATCGCCCTCTTTTGTGACGTCCCGACCGAGGCCGTCTTCTCGAATCCGGACGTCGAGGACGTCTATCACGTTCCCCTGATGGTCGAGGACGAGGGACTCGACGAGTACGTGATGTCCCGACTCGACATCGCCGAGGAGGCCCTTCCCAAACCGGAGCGCTCGACGCGATGGCGCGATCTCGTTACTCGCGATCGCGACGAGGAGATCGACGTCGCGCTCGTGGGCAAATACGCCCTCGAGGACGCCTACATGTCGATCCACGAGGCCCTCAAACACGCCGGCATCCACACGGAAACGGAGGTGAACGTGCTGTGGGTCGACGCCGACGAGATGGCCGAAGAACACGAAGAACGGCTCTCCGAGGCCGACGGTATCGTCGTTCCTGGTGGGTTCGGCTCCCGCGGGACGGACGGGAAGATCGAAGCGATCCGATACGCCCGCAGAAACGACGTGCCGTTCCTCGGGCTCTGTCTCGGCTTTCAACTCGCGGTCGTCGAGCACGCCCGCAACGTCCTCGGACTTGAGGACGCCCACTCCGCCGAACTCGATCCGGAGACGTCAGATCCCGTTATCGATCTCCTCCCCGAACAGTACGAGACCGAGGACATGGGTGGCACGATGCGACTCGGCGCCCACGAGACCGCGATCGAACCGGACACGCTCGCCGCCGATATTTACGAGGACGACTCCTGTACCGAACGACATCGTCACCGATACGAGGTGAATCCCGAGTACATCGACCGGCTTGAGTCCAACCACCTGCGCTTTTCGGGACGCGCCGAAAATCGCATGGAGATCCTCGAACGCGAGGACCATCCGTTCTTCTTCGGAACTCAGTACCATCCTGAGTTCCGATCGCGACCGGACCGGGCGAGTCCGCCGTTCGTGGCGTTCGTCAGGAAGGTTCTCGAGGAGACGCACGAGAAAACGGACGAGACATCCGCCGACGAGGAGGTTACCGCATAATGGTTGCTACCGACGAATTCATCGAAGAAGCGGTTGAACGGATCGGCGAACAGATCGGCGACTCAAACGCGATTATCGCCCTCTCCGGCGGTGTCGACTCCTCGGTGGCGGCAACGCTCGCCTACGAGGCCGTCGGCGACCAGCTCACTCCGGTGTACGTCGACACGGGGTTGATGCGCAAAGGAGAGACCGAGGAGATCCGAGAGACGTTCTCGTTCATGGACTCGCTGCGGGTGATCGAGGCGGCCGACCGCTACTTCGATCGGCTGGAGGGCGTCACCGATCCCGAGCGAAAACGCGAGGTCATCGGCGATCAGTTCATCCGCGAGTTCGAACGCGAGGCGCGAGACGTGGACGCCGATGTCCTCGTCCAGGGGACGATCTACCCCGACCGGATCGAAAGCGAGGGTGGGATCAAATCCCACCACAACGTCGGCGGACTTCCGGAGGTGATCGACTTCGAGACCATCGTCGAGCCGGTTCGTGACCTGTACAAAGACGAGGTCCGCGAGGTTGCGCGCGAACTCGGACTCGAGGAGATCATCTCGGAGCGAATGCCCTTCCCCGGCCCCGGACTCGCCGTCCGGGTCGTCGGCGAGGTCACCCCCGAGAAGGCCGACGTCGCCCGCGAGGCGTGTCACGTCGTCGAGGACGAACTCGAGGAGTACGACCCGTGGCAGGCGTTCGCCGCCGTCGTCGGGAAGGGGACCGGCGTGAAAGGCGATAACCGCGTCCACGGGTGGATCGTCGCCGTTCGCTCCGTCGAGAGCCGCGACGGGATGACCGCGCGCGCCCAGGAGATCGACTGGAACACCCTTCAACGCATCCAGAGCCGCATCACCGGCGAGAACGAAGACGTCGCCCGCGTGGTCTATGACGTGACCCACAAGCCGCCGGCGACGATCGAGTACGAGTGATTTGATGGTCGTCGTCGTACCCCTCGTCATCGTCGCAGGCCCGGACGAACACGATATCGGCGAGGCGTTCGACGCCCGCGGTGCCGAGGTCCGTCGGATACGGGACGTCGTCTCCGCCGACACGCTCCAAGATGCAGGCATCGAGAACGCCGATATCCTCGTGATCACGGACATCGACGAGGCGACCGGGATCGCGGTCGCCAAGGAGTTGAATCCTGAGGTCAGAGCCGTCGCCTACGCCGACCGGTCGCTCCCGGAGTTCCTCTCGGGCGTCGCCGACCTCGCGATCGATCCCGACCTGATGGACCCGGAGGTAGTCGCGGAAGAATTCCTCAACCGGAAATAGCCGTTCCCGTCCGCCTCACCCGTTCTCAAGGGTCTCGACGTCCACACCAAGCACTGCAAAGGCCTCCTCAATGTCGCCCTCGAACTTCGAAAGTAACTCGCGAGCGTCGCTTCTCGTCGTGTCGGAGATGGGAACGTGAACCATACCCGCCCCGGGCTGACCGTAGACCACGCTCGAGCCGAGCGGCGCGGCGGCGATCGCCGGTAGCGCGGCCAGATCCTCCTCGCCGTCGACTTCGATGACCGTCCGGTCCGAATGGTCGATCGCCTCCCGCAACGCGACGAGTAGGTCCCGTGAGAGTTCACCTGGCGGATTCTCGACTGCGATCCGGGTCTCGCCGATCCCGGTGAGGGCCCGACGGATCTCGGCTTCGACCGCCTCTCGCTCCGTCCGGCCGTCGATGAGGGCGACGTCGGGCTCCCGTCCCGCCATGTGGAGGTGGTATGTGACGACGTCGCCGACGGCGATGAGCGGCGCAGTCGCTCCCTCGGCATGTTCCACGCGCGTTTCGGCGACACGCTCGAGAAGGTCGTCGACGTCCGTCGTCACCGAACCAAGCGGCTCTTTGAACGCCGAACGGAGTTCCGTGGGGAGTCGTAACATGGCGAGATGGATCGATCACGCCGGTGTGCCGCAATGGGCACCGTTGTGTGTCGACATGGCTCCGGATACTGCGACGTGTCGCGATCGGCTATCGAACCTTCAGTGCGTAGGATCCGGCTTCGGTGATGTTCATTTCCTCTGCGATCTGGCTGTCCTCCGGGTGGTTAATGATCACGTATCCCGCCCAATCCTCGGTCAGTGAGGAGGATCCACAGAGCGTACACGTCTGTGAGTCGGGGTCGTTAACGTAGTGACACTCCCGACAGGCGAGACGATCCTCGGCCATCAGTCCTCCTCCACGACGCCTTCACTCTGCTGTTCGCGGCGTCGCTTTTCGGAGTCGAGCCACTCGTGTTTGCCCAGCCCTGGCTGTTTGGCGGTGAGTCCGATCTTCGAGTCACGGGGATTGCGCTCGTCGATGCTCTTTGTGACGATCCGGACGCGTACGGCGTCGTCGACGCCGAGCGTCTTATCGGAGTCCGAGGAGGCCAACTGCTGGTTGGCCGCGTCGAAGTTGAGGTATTCGTCAGTGATCTGGGAGACGTGCAACAGTCCGTCAACCGGGCCGATGCCGACGAAGGCACCGAACTCGACCGTCTCGACGACGGTCCCGTCGACGACTTCCTGCATTCCGGGATCGTAGGTGAGTGCGTCGAATTCGACGTCGTAATAGACGCCGGGGCGATTGGGCAACACCGCGCCATCGCCGATGTCGTGTACGTCGATGACGCTCACGACGCTGCCGACATCCTCATCCATTCGTCCCTCCAGTTTGTCCTGCAACAAGGCTTTCACCCGGTTCTCGGACACGTCCGCCAGGTGTTTCGGCGGTACTTCGACCGTATCTGTGAGTCGTACTCGCTTGTACATGCGTTCGCTATGGTTCCCTTATCGCCAGTGCGTTCTGCCCCCTTAAACCGATTACTGGTACGTTCCGGGCCAGGATTCGGTCCGTGAGGGTTCGATCGTTCGTGACGACGTACTCGACTGCGCCCCGTTCGGCGAGGGCAACGAGTACGTCGTCAGCGTATTCGTTCGTCGATCCGCTCGATTCCTCCCGCGTTCCGTTCGCCGCGTCCGTGTCGATCAGGTCGGCCCGTTGGGCCAGATCGGCGCCAACGTTCGCGGCGGCCGCTTCCGTCCCACCGCCGTCGGCGAGCCGATCGAGTTCGGCTCGAACGGCCGCCGGGACGACCGCCCGATACTCGCCCAGGAGCCGATCGAGTTCCTCGAAGAGGCGAACGTTTGCTTCCACGGGCGCCATCAACGCGCTCGTGTCCAACGCGACGACCGGAGCGGCCGAATCGCGGTCCGCAGTTCGGCTGCCGGTCGCGTTCCCGTTCGCTTCGTGCCGCGACGAGTTCCCGAACACGCTATTTCAGCGTCCCGACGCCGATGAGTCGCCAGCGCGCACCGACACGGCGGTTGATGGCGATCTGGACGCCCACCTCTGCACAGACGGGGCGTTTGAGACTCACCTCACACTCCCCGTCTCTCGCGCTCGTGACGGACCCGACCGTGGTGGCGGTGCCGACGGTGAGCATCAGCGGCTCGCCGGTGGAGATCTCCTCGATCTCTCCTTCGCCGACGATCCGATCGAGGAGATCGACGCCCATCTCGAAGGAGTCGCGCGTCGGCGGGAGCGCCCCCGGTTCCCCGGCGACCTGCCCCGCGAGCGCGTCGCCTTTCGTGAGACTCGGATCGAGCCCGGTTCCCACGCCGAGAAGGCCGCCCGGACGGGCGGTTTCAACCTGTTCACCGCCGGCTTGTAACGACCGGATCGTCGTCGTCAGCGGTTTCCACTCGGTTCGTCCCTCCTCGTCGATCTCCCGGCCCGGCCGGATCTCGAGATCGTCTCCGACCTCGAATTCGCCCTCGACGAGCGAGCCGCCGACGACGCCACCCTGGAGTTCCTCGAAGGTCGAGCCCGGACGATTGATGTCGAACGAGCGCGCGGCGTACATCTGGGCGGGCGCATTGGAATCGCGATCGGGGGTCGGGATCTCCTCTTCGATCGCCTGAATCAGCAGATCGAGGTTGACCTCCTGTTGGGCAGAGACGGGGACGATCGGTGCGCCCTCCGCGACGGTTCCCTCGACGAAGTCTCGGATCTGCTCGTGGTTGTCGATCGCGCGATCGCGGTCGACCAGATCGACTTTGTTCTGGGCGATGACGATGTCGTCGATCCCGATGATGTCGAGCGCCATCAGGTGCTCTTCGGTCTGTGCCTGCGGGACGTCCTCGGTCGCGCTCACGACGAGGACGGCGCCGTCCATGATCGCGGCGCCCGAGAGCATCGTCGCCATCAGCGTCTCGTGGCCCGGGGCGTCGACGAACGAGACCGTTCGTCGAGCCTCACTTTCAGTACCGTCGGGACATTCCTCCTCGACGGTGTATCGTTCCGGCTCCTCGAGGCCCGGGCAGTCGCGGAACGTGGCGTCCGCGTAGCCGAGCCGAATGGAGATGCCGCGTTTCATCTCCTCGGAGTGTTGGTCCGTCCACGATCCCGACAACGCCTGGACGAGCGTCGTCTTCCCGTGGTCGACGTGGCCGACGAGTCCGATGTTCACCTCCGGTTGTGTGTAGTCTTTTGTCACCGTAAACCTCCTTTGGGAGTAATCTTGTGCGGAATTCGCTCCGTGCGAGTGATAAAGTTGCTGTTCTCCGGACGGACGGTGTGGGAACAACCGACACCCACAACGGTGCTAGACGGGAGCGAAACCCCGGTTTTAGCCTGTGTTACTCCCAGCCAGCGGGGTCGACGGCCCGACCGACAAAGAGCACGACGCCGGTCGGCCGATCGCGGATCGCGAACAGGAACGGACGGTCGGCGATGAACTCGAAGGGGTCCATCGGCGCTGAGTCGGCTCGGATCACGACCCCAGTCGCGGCGGAGACGACCTGAATCGACGGATTCCGTGGGTCGAATGGCAGCTCCGAGCGACGCTCCGTCCGAGGGCGTTCACTCGTCGGTACGGAGCCGTTCGTGATAGATCCGGCCGAACGCGTTCCGCCGGAGGGTACCGATCGCGGCCTCCGTCTCCTCCTGGAACGTCGCCGCGATTACCCTCTCCGCGAACGGTGCGGCGTGCCAGACGATCCCGTCGACGTGTTCGGAGCCGAGCAGCTCGACGTCGTCCTCGTCGTATCTGTCTCGCGCGTCGAGCCACTCCTCGAAGGCCGACCGATCGCCCACATGGACTCGAAGCATGGATGCGAACAGCGCGTCACGGGCGGTTTCGACCACCTCGCCGGTGACGCGATCGGCATACTCGTCAGCGTCGAAGGACATCGCTTTCGCAGTCTCGCGAACGACCACCTTCGCGGCCGGTCCAGCCTCGGCGTACTGCGTGCGTGCCTCCGCCACCGTCTCCGGCGCGAACGCTCCCCGCGTGTTCATGGACACACGTACGCGTAACGTTCAAAAGGACGTTCCGTTTTCGCCGTCTTCCTCATCCACAGCCTCCTCGTCTTTCCCGTCCGCGTCCGTCCGCGTTTGACGGGCCAACTCCCGAGCCTTCTCGATCGCCGCCCGAGTCTCGGCGTCGGGAGCCGACGCGCCTGGACCGCCCGTACCGGTGGCGTCGACGTCCCGGCCGTGGCCGTGGTCGTGATCGTGATCATGACTCCGGTCGTGGCCCCGATCCGGAACGCCCTCCACGTCCGGTCGCCCGCGATCGTGATCGTGGACAGTATCCTCGAACACCTCCTGGTACTCGGCCGTCGTCGCGTACTCGGTCACCTCGGCAGCCAGTTCCGCCGGCTCCCGACGTGACCACTCCGGGGCGTGCTCCTCGAGCCACTCCTCGTGGTCGTCGCCGTGTAACATCGCCGTGAACGCGAGGTGGTGTGCCAGATGTTCGCCGTCACGCTGGGGCACCTCACAGACCGGACACGCATATCCCATCGGTAACGACTCGGGGAGTCGGGGATTTGAAAGCGTCGTCGAAGAACCGACCGGCACGTCCGATCCCGGGCCGAAGAACTACTCCGAGATGGGGTCGGTATCCCCGGCGTGGTATCGTTCGCTCCCGCGCTCCGTGACCCGGTAGACGACCTCGTCGCTGACGGGCTCGACGAGTCCCGACTCCGTGAGTGTCTCGAGTCGTCGTTCGACGTGTGCCACATGCAGGCCGGTGTTGCCCGCGATCAGCGCGGGATAGTCCGCACCGGACTCGAGGAGGTATCTAAGCACCCGCTCGTCGGTCCGATCGAGATCACGACACCGGCTTGCGGCCATACTGTGTCACACGTTACCATACCTTATATACCTATTGGTTGGTTATACGGAGGGTCACTTTCGACGCCTAGTGATCGCTTATACGCGACGTTCTTGACGTGTTGAGAGTCCACGACGACCCGGTCCTCACTCGACGATCGGTTCGACGTAGCGTGGAATCCGCTTTCTGATGAGTCCGTATACCGCGGCGACGATGAGGGCGACCGCGATCGCGGTACGAACGCTCTCGCCGAACCAGAAGATGCCGGGGACGGCCAGCACGAACGAGAGGGCGACGTCCTCGGGTGCACCGTCGTATCTGATGATCCGTCGCGGCGGGATCCAACGCCGTCCAGTGTGATGATAGACGCCGAGATCGGAGGTCGCCTCCCAGGGGGCGAGTTCCCGTGCGCCGCCGAGGGCGTCGGTAACGGAGTGGACCGCGGCCGCGGTCAGGCATAACGCGAGCGCGACCGTCGCCGTGGTGGGGACGAGGGCGGCGATCGCGACCGCCGGAACCGTCGGTATCCAGTAGAGAACGGGATAATGAAGCGTTTTCCGGTGTTCGCCGACGAACAGATCGAGGTCCGGAACGATCCCGCCGACGATCCCCGCGAGCGCGCCGGTAGCCGCTAGCTCGGGTGACACGGCGAGTAGCGGGAGCGCCAGCACGGGACCGACGACGACGTGGGTGGGTGCCATCATCCCCTGATCGGCAGATGGTTGGCCATCCACAGTATTCACTCCTACGGTGACGAGCCGGTGTGTGGATCGCCTTCGACTATCTCAGGAATCACTCTCAGGATCACCCTCAGTCGTCGAGGGCGACGGATTCGGAGTCCAGGTGGTCCTGGTCCCGATGGTCCCGATCGGCGAGCATCGGCGTGCCGTCTGCTCGCGGGCCGAGCGTCGGTCCGTGGGGTCGGTCCGTGGGGTCGATCACTCGCCGGGTGCGGTAGTCGGTCGAGCGCTCGACCGGGGTGCGGCCGATCGCCGTCACCATGTCAACGTATTCCTCAAAGCTCCGGTACTGGCCGAACTGGCCGCCGGCCCGTTTGGTGATCTCCTCGGAGAGGATCGTTCCCATGAAGTCGTCGGCGCCGCAGTTGAGCATCTTGAGCCCCTTCTCGTCGCCGTATTTGACCCACGACGACTGGACGTGCTCGACGTTGTCGAGAAACAGGCGCGAGACCGCGATCATCAGTTCATCCTCGGCGTCGCTCGCCCCGCTCTCGACGACGCCGTGTTCGGCCAGCGGCGTGTTCTCGTGGATGAACGATAGCGGGACGAACTCCGTGATCCCGCCGGTTCGATCCTGGAGATCGCGGACGACCTGCAGATGTTCGACGCGATGGGCGGCGTTCTCCACGTGGCCGTACATGATGGTCGCCGTCGTGTCGAGTCCGGCCGCCATCGCGCCTTCCATCGCCGCCACCCAGTCGTCGGTTCGGATCTTACCCGGGCAGATAACGTCGCGGACCTCGTCGACGAGGATCTCCGCGGCCGTCCCCGGCGCGCTGTCGAGACCGGCCTCGGCGAGTTCGCGATAGACGTCCTCGTAGCTCCAGTCAGTCCCGCGTTTTGCGTGGTAGGCCTCCTCGGGCGTCATCGAGTGGAGATGCACGCCATCGACCGACATCGCCGCCATCTGATCGCGATAGGTCCCCGGATCGGTCGCGTACACCTCCGGCGGCTTGTAGTTCACCTCGCGGGCGGGATCCGCGTGCGACCGGAGGATCTCGTGGTGGTCCTCGTTCAACGCGAAGGCGGGATGAAGCCCCGAGACTGAACACACCTCGGATATACCCAGATCGAGCGCATCCGAGACGATCCGGCGTGATTCCGCCGGCGTCTTCGTAAATCCGGGGTGGTCGATCCCGCTTTCGGCCTCGAAGGCGTGGGCGGAGTCCTTGAAGTTGCAGAACAGACAGCCCGTGTTGCACGCCGTCGTTACGTTGTTGTTGAGGTTGGCGACGAAGGTCACTTCCTCGCCGACGGTCTCCGCTCGCCTGCGGTCCGCCGCCTCGAGGACCGCCTCCTTGCGCTCCTGATCGATCCCGTTCGCGTCCGTGCCGGTCGTGATGAGCTCGATCCCGTCGGCCACGGTGAGACGCTTGCCGTCACGCGCCTTCGCTAACGCGTTCTCGAACGACTGGTCGGTCTCGGGACGTCGATCGAAGTCGGGATCGTCGGCGTCGAAGTCAGTTACATCCCGATCGCGCACGGAGGTCATTCAGCGAACGTCCACGTTCCACGGATAAAAAGGGATGGACCCCGGATCCGCTTGGATTCGGGATCCCGGGTGCCAGGCCTCGAATTCCGAATTCCGGATCCGGAATACCACCTGCTCCCCCATCCTCGCCGACGGCTCGCCCGTCGAGGATTCGACGCAGGATCTGGGCCGTGGAGACCACGAGATCCGAACCGACGACGGTGCCAATCGCCACGAGTCTCTCCCGAGTCGTCCCATCTAAAACCGACTGTTAAGTACCGGACTCCCGAACGATCCGTGTGACTGAGATCGGAATCATTGGTGCGGGCGCCGCGAGCGCGGCGGCCACGTTCGTCATCGACCGTGCGTGTCCCGATGCCGAAATAACCATCCTCGAGAAATCGGGCGGGGTCTGTGGACGTGCGGCAACGCGCCGACACGACGAACTCACCTACGACTACGGAGCGAACTACCTGAAGACCGACGACGAACGCATCATCGATCTGATCACGGAGACTCTGAATACGGACGGTCTCGTCGACGTTTCCGAGCCGATCTACACGTTCGATGCATCGGGAACGGTCGCTGCGGGTCGGGAGACGACGGCCCCGAAATGGAGCTATCGCAGGGGACTGACCCAGATCGCAAAGCGGCTCTTCGCGAGGACGGATGCGACGATCGCCCGCCGAACCCGAGTTGAGACGATCCGTCGCCGTGGCGAGGAGTGGGAGTTCGTGGATGCCGACGGGAAAACCTGGGGACCGTTTGCTGCCATCCTCGTCAGTCCTCCGGCACCGCAGACAGCTCAGCTACTTGCGGACGCCGAGTGGGAGTCACCGATTCGGTCGGCACTTCACACGGCCGTCGATGCGGTTCCGTATCGAACCGTCTGGACGGCTGTCCTGCACTATCCATTCGAACTCGAAGTTCCGTACTACGGGTTGGTAAACACCGATAACGAACACACCGTCGGGTGGATCTCACGGGAGGAGTGCAAACCGGCCCACGTCCCGAGTGGGGAGTCGCTGCTCATCGTTCAGGCCAACGACGAGTGGTCGAGAAAGCGGTATGATGCCGATCCCGCCGCGAACGTGAACCGACTCGCCACTGAGACGGCGGCGATCATCGGTGACGATCGAGTGGCCGATCCCGACTGGACCGATCAGCAAGGGTGGCGGGACGCGCTTCCGACGACGGGAGTGGATATGGCCCCGATCCGCGATGCGGCCTCGGAAGGGTTGTACTGTCTGGGAGACTGGGTCGCCGGTGAGGGCCGACTCCCTGCAGCGCTCGCGAACGGTCTGACAACCGGCCACCAACTGAAAGACGCGCTGTGAGGCCGGGGTGGCGTGGGAGAACGCGCGTTGGAACTATCGGTCGAAGAGTCGAAGTGAGGAACGAAAACGGGATGCACCGGCCGCGATTTGAACGCGGGTTGCAACCATGGCAAGGTTGCGTGATACCACTACACTACCGGTGCGTGCTTCGCATTCGTTTCTAACCCGAGGCACCAATAAAAGCGTTCCGTTCCGAGTCGTCCCCGTCCCGCGGTAGCACCCATGGCGATCGCCTGACTGGACGGCGATCGACCACGTCGATACGGGCGATTTCGGGGAGCTCGCACTCGGAAGCCCCCGATTCGTCGCCGTCGGAGCGTCCTCGGTACGACGGTATCTGCGTACCCCTGGTTGAGTATGGTTGTAGTTCGATGGGCAAGAGTATCGTTGATCGAGGGTCGAGTACGGTTGTATTGGTCTCGCGCGCGTTTGTGTACAGCGTTCGACGTTGCGAGAGATTCACATGGACATCGAGAGAGAGAGAGAGAGATCCGACCACGTCGCCCGACGTTCGACCATCGGAGAATTCGACGTCAGAGAAACGAACTCCGATATCGTGAGACCGATCTCGTCAACGCAATCCACGAACGTGGATCAACCGATCGCAGCAGGGAACTACCCTGGACGGGGCGATCGACGACCCCGTGAACGCCTCTCAACCGCCGTGTGAACGCCCCTCAGGACCAAACGTGTTCCGCTACCCTTTTACGCGCGGATCAGGAATGAGAGTGTACAGTCTGGTGACGAGACGATCCATGGACGGACTCACGTTGTGTGTTCCGTCGTCGGTCGTCCGAGAAGCCGAGGATCAACGCGAGGCAACTCGCAAACTCGGCTACGTGGGCCGTGCGGCCACGGTCTTCTCGGCGACCCGGCTCGTCGTCTTCCCCGACAGGGAGGGCGAACGCCGATGGGGAGGCGAGTTCGTCGGCACCGTACTCCGGTACGCCGCGACCCCACCCGATCTTCGATCGGGAATCTGGGACCGTCGCGACGAACTGGCGTACGCCGGCGTCCTTCCGCCGCTTCGGGTTTCGTCACGGACCGGCTCGACCCCCGACGGGGACGAGTCGTCAACACAGGGACTCGTGACCGAGGTCGGACCTGACGGCCGCGTCCGGGTCAATTCCCCGCCGTGGGAACACCCGATCTCGCTGCTTGCTCCATCCGATATGGAACTCAAGCAGGGAGAGCGCGTAACCATCAGGATCTCTTCGAGAGAACCGGTCCGTGCCCGCATCACCGGGAAGCCGGAGGACGGTTTCCAGGTCGTGGACGCGGACCTTCCGGAGCTGCTTGCCGACGACGGGTATGCGATCGCGACGTCACGACACGGGAAACGTCTCTCCGTGTCGTGGCTTGGCGAACTCGTCGAGGAGGTGTCCGACGCAAACGATCCGATCGTCGCGTTCGGCGCGCCGGGCAGGGGACTTCCGGAGATACTCGGGGTAGAACCCGAGGCAATTCGGGCCGCCAACGGCGGCCCCGTCGAACCCGATCCGGGGTTCGACCTCTGGGTGAACACGATCCCGCATCAGGGAAGCAAGGTGGTGCGAACGGAGGAAGCAATGTTCGCCTCCCTTGCGTCCCTCACACTCACGGAGTAAACACATGCCACAACCAAGCCGACCACGCAAAGGCTCGCTGGGCTTTGGACCGCGCAAGCGCGCGTCGAGCGAGGTGCCTCGCATCCGCTCGTGGCCCGACGACGAGGGAGCACCCGCGCTCCAAGGGTTCGCCGGCTACAAGGCCGGAATGACCCACGTCGTCATGGTCAATGATGAAGCCAACTCGCCGCGTGAGGGAATGGAGGAGTCCGTTCCCGTCACTGTCGTCGAGACGCCGCCGATGTATGCGGTGGCCCTGCGCGCCTACGAAGACACGCCGTACGGCAAGAAGCCGGTTACGGAGGTCTGGGGAAGCGAGTTCCACGAGGAACTCGACCGGACCCTCGATCTACCGGCGGAAGACACCTTTGAGGAGGACACGGAGGAGCTCACGGAGCTTCTCGAGTCGGGCGTCGTCGATGACGTTCGCGTCATCACCCACACTGCCCCCTCGGAGCTCGCAAACGTCCCGAAGAAGGAACCCGACGTCATGGAGACGCGAGTCGGCGGCGGCTCGCTCGACGAGCGCGCCGAGTTCGCACTCGACCTCGTCGAGGAGGGCGGCGCCCACGAGTTCGGCGACGTCTTCCGCGCGGGCGAGTACACCGACGTCTCCGGCATCACGAAGGGCAAAGGAACTCAAGGCCCCGTCAAACGGTGGGGCGTCCAGAAACGGAAGGGCAAACACGCCCGCCAGGGCTGGCGGCGCCGGATCGGGAACCTCGGTCCGTGGAACCCCTCGCGGGTTCGCTCGACGGTTCCCCAACAGGGACAGACCGGCTACCACCAGCGCACCGAGCTCAACAAGCGCCTCATCGACTTCGGCGAGGGCGACGACGCCTCCGTCGACGGCGGATTCGTCAACCACGGCGAGGTCGACGGATCGTATGCGCTCATCAAGGGCTCGTTGCCGGGACCGAACAAGCGGCTTCTTCGGTTCCGTCCAGCGATCCGACCGAACGACCAACCGCGCCTCGATCCCGAGGTCCGGTACGTATCAACGGCATCCAACCAGGGATAAACTATGAAGGCAACAGTACGAGACCTGGACGGCGACGACGTCGGAAGCGTGGAGCTTCCGGACGTCTTCGAGACCGCGTTCCGCCCGGACCTCATCCGGCGTGCGGTCTCCGTCGCACAGGCAAACCGAAAACAGGCGTACGGCGCCGACGAGTTCGCGGGGCTTCGAACCCCGGCGGAATCGCCCGGTTCCGGCCGCGGGATGGCACACATCCCCCAGGAGAACGGTCAGGCACGCCGCGTTCCGAGCGCGGTCTCCGGCCGTCGCGCACACCCGCCGAAGGCGGAAAAGGACCGATCGAAGAGCCTCAACGACAAGGAGCGACGTCTCGCCGTCCGGTCGGCCATCGCGGCCACGACGGACGCCGAGATCGTCGCCGATCGCGGTCACGCCTTCGACGAGGACGTCGAGCTCCCGCTCGTCGTCGCGGACGAGTTCGAGGACCTCGAGAAGACCCAGGACGCCCTGGCATTCCTCGAGAGCGTCGGACTCGACGCCGACATCGAGCGTGCCGAGGAGGGACGCTCCGTCCGAGCCGGTCGCGGGAAGACCCGCGGGCGGAAGTATCAACAGCCGAAGTCGGTCCTCTTCGTGACGAGCGAGGAGCCGTCGCGAGCCGCCCGCAATCTTTCGGGCGTCGACGTCGCGACCGCCTCCCAGATCGACGCGGAGGACCTCGCTCCGGGTTCACATCCGGGGCGACTCACCGTCTGGACCGAAAGCGCCCTCGAAGGGGTGGCCGACCGATGAGCTCGATCATCGAACATCCCATCGTCACGGAGAAGGCGATGGACGAGATGGACTTCGACAACAAGCTCCAGTTTCTCGTCCACATCGACGCCACCAAAGGCGAGATTCGAGACGCCATCGAGAACCGGTACGACGTCGACATCGAGAGCGTGAACACGCAGGTGACGCCGAGAGCCAAAAAGAAGGCGACGGTCACGCTCTCGCCGGACGACGACGCAACCGAAGTCGCATCCCGTATCGGGGTGTTCTGAACATGGGACGAAGAATTCAAGGACAGCGGCGAGGACGCGGCGGCTCGACGTTCCGAGCGCCCTCCCACCGCTACAAGGCGGATCTGTCGCACAAACAAAACGAAGGCGATGAGACGATCACCGGCGATGTCGTCGGGATCGAACACGACCCGGCCCGCTCGGCTCCGCTCGCGGAGATCGAGTTCGAGGACGGCGATCGCCGGCTCGTGCTCGCGCCCGAAGGTGTCTCGACCGGCGAGACGATCCAGGTCGGCGTGAGCGCGGAGATCAAACCCGGGAACACGCTCCCACTTGCGGAGATTCCCGAGGGCGTCCCGATCTGTAACGTCGAGAGCCAGCCGGGCGACGGCGGTAAGTTCGCCCGCGCCTCGGGCGTTTCGGCGACGCTTCTCACCCACGACCGTGACGTCGCGGTCGTTCAGCTACCGAGCGGTGAAGTAAAGCGACTGAACCCGCTATCGCGTGCGACGATCGGCGTCGTCGCCGGCGGGGGACGGACCGAAAAGCCGTTCGTGAAAGCCGGGAACAAACATCACAAGATGAAGGCGCGGGGGACGAAGTACCCGCGCGTTCGTGGTGTCGCGATGAACGCCGTCGACCACCCGTTCGGTGGCGGCGGTCGCCAGCACCCGGGACAGCCGAAATCCGTCTCGCGTGATGCACCGCCGGGACGGAAGGTCGGCGACATCGCATCGAAACGGACCGGACGAGGAGGAAACAAATGAGCTCCGAATACCGCATCGGCCGCGAGGGCGAGGAGTTCGCCTACCGTGGTCACACGCTCGACGAGCTGCAGGAACTCGATATCGAAGAAGTCGCGGAACTGCTTCCCGCACGCCAGCGGCGAACCATCAAACGAGGACTGGGCATCGAACAGCGAAAGCTGCTCAAGAAGGCCCGAAACCGAACCGAAGAGGAGACGGCCGACAATCCGATCCGGACGCATCTGCGCGACATGCCGATCCTGCCGGAGTTCGTCGGCTTGACCTTCTCCGTCTACACCGGCCAGAGCTTCGAACGCGTCAGGGTAGAACCCGAGATGATCGGCCACTACCTCGGCGAGTTCCAGCTCACGCGAACGTCCGTCGAACACGGACAGGCCGGCATCGGCGCGACCCGGTCCTCGAAGTTCGTGCCTCTCAAGTAACCCATGGGAATCAACTACAGCGTCGAGGCCGACCCGGAGACGACCGCCAAGGGGATGCTCCGCGAGCGGCCGATCAGCCTGAAGCACAGCAAGGCGATCTCTCGAGAGATCAAAGGAAAGACCGTCTCGGAGGCCCGATCGTACCTCCAGGCAGTCATCGACGAGGAGCGATCGGTGCCGTTCCGCCAGCACAACACCGGCGTCGGCCACCGATCGGACATCGACGGCTGGGACGCCGGGCGGTATCCCGAGAAGGCCTCGAAGGACTTCCTCAAGCTCATCGAGAACGTCGAGAACAACGCGATCGAACAGGGATTCGAGGGCGACGGTATGGTAATCAAACACGTCGCTGCCCACAAGGTCGGCGAGCGTCCGGGACGACAACCCCGCGCGTTCGGCCGTGCCTCACCGTGGAACACGACTCTCTGTGACGTCGAGCTCATCATCGAGGAGACGGAGGACGCCGAATAATGGCAGACGAACACCAATTCATCGAAAACGGTCTGCAGCGGTCCCAGATCGACGAGTTCTTCGCAGACGAACTCGGCCGTGCCGGCTACGGCGGGATGGACATCGCCAAGACGCCGATGGGCACACAGATCGTGCTCAAGGCCGAAAAGCCCGGTATGGTCATCGGAAAGGGCGGAAAGAACATCCGGAAGATCACCTCGACGCTCGAGGAGCGCTTCGACATGGACGATCCCCAGATCGACGTCCAGGAGGTCGACGAACCCGACCTCAACGCGCGGATCGTCGCCGATAGGCTTGCGAACGCGCTCGAACGTGGCTGGTACTTCCGGAAGGCCGGTCACACGACGATCGATCGGATCATGGAGTCCGGCGCACTCGGCGCCGAGATCGTCCTGTCCGGAAAGGTCACCGGCGCGCGATCGCGCGTCGAGAAGTTCAACCGCGGCTATATCAAGCACAACGGTGAGCCCGCGGAGAACGTCGTCGACGAAGGGCAAGGCGTCGCAGTGATGAAGCTCGGCACGATCGGCGTGACGGTCAAGATCATTCCGCCGGGTGCCGAACTGCCCGACGACTTCGAGATCCGCGAGGACGCGGAGGTCCCCGAAGTCGAACAGATGACCGAAGAGGAGGGCGTCGAAGCCCTCCTCGAGGAAGAGCCCGCGGAGGTCCCCGAGGTCGGCGAAGAAGAAGACGTCGAGGTCCCCACGGGCGGACCCGAAGAGGAGATCGACGAGGAGATCGTCGAGGAGGTCATCGAGGAGAGCCAGGAGACGGCGACCGAGGCGACCGACACCGGTCCCGAAGACCCCGTTGCGACAGGGGCGCCCGAGGGCCAGGAGGAACCCGAGGAACCCGAGAGTCTCGAATCCGAGGTCGAGGCCGAAGCCGAGGAACTCGTCGAGGAAATGGAATCCGCAGCCGAGGAGGCCGAGGAGGCCGAAGAGGCTGGCGAGACTGACGAGGAGGAGGAATAATGGCGATCCTTCACCCCGACGAGATCCGGGACATGACCGCCGCGGAACGCGAGGTCGAACTCGAGGAACTCGAGACCGAACTGCTCAACGTGAAGGCTCAACAGGCTGCAGGCGGCATGCCCGAAAGTCCCGGTCGAATGGGCGAGCTGAAGCGGACCATCGCGCGGATCAAGACGATCCGGACCGAGGAAGGCGACCTCGAGAGCGAATAACGACCACGGAACACACGACGAAATGATTACCCCCGAAACGCTCACACGACACGAACTCATCGGCCTCCCGGTACGGGTGGTGGACGCCAGTAATGGCGATTCCGTCACCATCACGGGACGTGTCGTCGACGAGACCCAGCGGACGATCGTCGTTCGCACGGCTGCGGGGGAGAAACGCGTTCCCAAGGAGGGGACGACATTCGAGTTTGCGATCGTCGAGACGCCGAGCGTCGCTCCGATCGCGGACGAACGCACAGATGAAGCCGCCGGCGACCGCAAGGTCCCGGGGTCCACGTCCGAACTCGGACAGGATACTGCAGGGGTCCGCCCCTGTCAGTCCCGTCCGTTCCCGTCGGCCACCTCGGAGGACGTCTCCGAGGGTGTCGAGGGGACAAGCCGCTCCCTAGGCGAGTGCGAGGACGTGGTCTACGTTACGGTGGATGGCAGACGACTGCTCTCACGACCCGCCCAACGCACCGAGGAAGGTGTCTCAGTATGGCGATAGGAATTGACGTACCCATGCCTCCGGAACCAGACGAACCGGGGGAGTATGACTACGAGAAGTGTCCGTTCTACGGACAGCTCTCCGTCCGCGGCCAGACCCGAGAGGGAACGGTCGTTTCGACGGATATGGAAAAGACCGTCATCGTCGAGCGGGAATACGACGTCTTCGTGCCGAAATACGATCGGTACATGAAGCGTCGCTCGCGCATCCCGGCACACGTGCCGGGCGTGCTCGACCCGCTTTCGGTCGGTGACGAAGTGACGATCGCGGAGACGCGACCGCTCTCGAAGACGAAATCCCACGTCGTCGTGGAAGTGATGGACGGTGATGCCTGATGGAAGCACTGAAAGCCGACGTCACGCAGGGCCTCGAGAAGGGCTCGCTCATCACGTGCGCTGACAACACCGGCGCCCGCGAGCTCAAGGTCATCAGCGTGCACGGATACTCCGGCGCGAAGAACCGCCATCCGAAGGCGGGAATCGGCGACAAGGTGACCGTCTCGGTCACGAAAGGGACCCCGGAGATGCGACGCCAGGTGCTGGAGGCCGTTATCGTCCGCCAGCGCAAGGCGATCCGGCGTCCCGACGGCCGCCGCGTCCGATTCGAGGACAACGCCGCCGTCGTTATCGACGATCTCGAGGAGCCGCGGGGCACGGAGATCAAAGGCCCCATCGCTCGCGAGGTCGCGGAACGCTTCGGAAGCATCGCGTCGACCGCGACGGTGATCGTTTAACTATGTCGCGACAGCCACGCAAACAGCGAAAACAAACGGAGACCGCGCCGCTGCACGAACGTCAAAAGCAGGTTCGTGCCACGCTCACCGACGATCTCCGCGAGGAGTACGACCAGCGAAACGTCCGCGTCAACGCGGGCGATACGGTCGAGATCCTTCGCGGCGATCACGCCGGCGAGGAAGGCGAGGTCGTCGAGGTGTCGCTTCGTGATGCGACCATCACGGTCGAGGACGTCACCGTCGAGAAGTCGGACGGAGAGGAGGTTCCCCGTCCGCTTCCGGCAAGCAACGTCCGCGTCACGGAACTCGACCTCGAGGACGACCGCCGCGAGGCGCGGCTACGGGAGGATAACGAATGACGAACCACCAGAAACGACTGGCAGTACCGAACTCCTGGCCGGTCGAACGCAAAACCGACACGTTCACCGTCAAGGCGGACGCCGGCCCGCACGGGCGATCCGGGGTTCCGCTCTTGATCCTGCTTCGGGACGTCCTCGAGTACGTGGACACCCGAAAGGAGGCGCGCTACGCGCTCAACCAGGATTCCGTGTTGGTGAACGGCGACGCCATCTCCGACGAGGAGCGGCCGATCGGGATGTTCGACATCCTGGCGTTCACCGAACGCGAGGAGTATTACCGCGTCTTCCCCGACGAGGGAGGACGGCTGGCATTGACGTCGATCGACGCGGAGTCGGCGGGAAGCCGCCTTGGCCGGATCACGGAGAAGACGACCGTCTCCGGCGGCGATTTCCAGCTTACGCTCCACGACGGCGCGAACGTCCGCGTCGATGCGGACGCAGCCGACGAGTACACTCCGAAGGACTCGATCGTCATCGACAACGACTCGAAGGAGATCGTCGCCCACTTCGTCTACGAAGAGGGCGCGCTCGTGACCTCCGTGGCCGGCCAGCACGCCGGCCGAATCGGGACGATCGAGACGATCGACGTGACCCTCGGCTCCGGCGACAACGCCGTAACCGTCGAAACCGACGACGACACGTACGAGACGATAGAGAAGTACGTCGTCGTGATCGACGAGAACTTCGTCGGAGGTGACGACGAATGAGCGTCGAACACGAGATGCGCCAACCGCGCGTCGAAAAGGTCGTCGTCCACATGGGCGTCGGCGAGGGCGGCGAACCGCTGGCCGATGCGGAGGAGATCATCGAGACGATCACCGACCAGCAGTCCGTCCGAACGACCGCAAAACGAACCGTCGGCGAGTTCGATATCCGGCAGGGCGACCCGATCGGAACGAAGGTCACGCTGCGTGGCGAAAACGCCGAGGAGTTCCTTGCGACCGCACTCGAACTCGTCGACATCTCGCCGTCGCAGTTCGACGAGCGCGGGAATCTGAGCTTCGGGGTCGACGACCACACGGACTTCCCGAGTCTTGAGTACGACCCGAACATCGGGATCTACGGACTCGACGTAACCGTGTCGATCGTTCGACCGGGCTACCGCGTTTCGAAGCGGAATACGGTGACCCGATCGATTCCGAAATCACACCAGATGACTGCCGAGGACGCACGAGCGTACCTCGAGGAGAACTTCGATCTGGAGGTCGCCGAATGAGCGAGAGCGAAACTGAAAGCGAAACCGAAACCGAACGAACGGGCGAACATGCCACCAAGCGGACGGACCAGCAGGTCGAATGTCGACGCTGCGGCCGCAAGCAGGGGCTCGTCGGAAAATACGAGATCAACCTCTGTCGGCAGTGTTTCCGCGAGGTCGCTCGAGATATGGGATTCAGGAAGTACAGCTAACGATGGCAGGCAACGACCCACTCTCCGACGCCCTGGCGGGACTCGATAACGCCGAGAGCGTCGGTCATCTATCGCTTACGGTAGAGCCCGCCTCGAACGTGATCGGCTCCGTACTCGAGGTCCTGTATGACCGCGGGTACGTCGACGGCTTCGAATTCGTCGACGACGGAAAGGCCGGCCGCTTCGAGGTCGAACTGAAAGGCGCGATCAACGAATGTGGCGTCGTCAAACCCCGCTATTCGGCGGGGGCCGATGAGTTCGAGCGATGGGAGAAGCGGTTCCTCCCCGCCCGTGATTACGGGACGCTCATCGTCACGACGAGCCACGGCGTAATGAGCCACTACGAGGCCCGCGAACAGGGCATCGGTGGCCAAGTGATCGCATACGTCTACTGATCATGAACAGAGTCGAAATAGACATTCCGGACGACGTCTCCGCGGAGATCGACCATCTTGATCTCACGATCGAGGGACCGAACGGCAGCGTGACGCGCCGTCTCTGGTACCCCGACGTCGAGGTCTCGGTCGAGGACGACACCGTCGCGATCGCCTCCGAGGAGGAGGACGCAAAGACCAACGCAACGATCGGTACCTTCGAGAGCCACGTCGCCAACATGATCCACGGCGTGACCGACGGCTGGGAATACGGCATGGAAGTCTTCTATGCCCACTTCCCGATGCAGGTCACGGTGGAAGGCGACGACGTGGTTATCGAGAACTTCCTCGGCGAGCGAGCCGAGCGACGAACCCCGATCCGCGGGGACACGGACGTACAGGTCGACGGCGAGGAGATCACGCTCTCCGGCCCCTCCAAGGAGGACGTCGGACAGACCGCCGCCGATATCGAACAGCTGACGAGGGTTTCCGACAAGGACACGCGCGTCTTCCAGGACGGCGTGTACATCGTCGAGAAACCGAAGGCAGGTGGTGCCTAAATGCCAGAGGAACTCGAGGACATAAGCGGCGTCGGTCCCTCCAAAGCGAACGCGCTTCGGGAGGCCGGCTACGAGACCGTCGAGGACGTAACGGCCGCTTCCCAGTCCGAACTCGCCGAGGTCGACGGCATCGGCAACGCGCTTGCTGCGCGTATCAAAGCCGACGTCGGCGGACTCGAAGTCGAAACGGAGACGGAAGCTGAGATCGAAGAGGAGATTCCCGAGGAGGCCGAGGAAGCCCCCGAGGAAGTCGAGACCGAACTGCGCCCGCGCGGCCACGCCGAGAAGACGCCCGACCTCGACGACGAGACGGCGCGTGCACTCGGCCAGAAACACCGCGAGGGCAAACCACAGTTCAATCGGCAGGACTACCACAAGAAAAAGCGGATCCCCACCTCCTGGCGCAAACCGAGGGGCAATCTCTCGAAGCAGCGTCGTGGATTCAAGGGGAAAGGCGACACCGTCGAGGCCGGCTTCCGGTCGCCGACGGCGGCACGTGGACTCCACCCGAGCGGCTTCGAGGAAGTCCACGTCCACAACACGGACGATCTCGAGGGCGTCGACGGCGACACGCAGGCGGTTCGAATCGCCGGATCGGTCGGCGCGCGAAAGCGCGAACGGATCGAGGAGATCGCCGAGGAACGTGAGATCCGCGTTCTCAATCCGACGTACGTTGAAGTGGAGGTCGAGGAATGACCGATCTCAGCGCACAAAAGCGGCTCGCGGCCGACGAACTCGACGTCGGAGAGAGCCGCATCTGGCTCGATCCGGGCGCACAAGAGGAGATCGCGGACGCGATCACGCGTGAGGACGTCCGTGAACTCATCGAAGAGGGAACGATCCGCACGTCGGACTCGAAGTCCAATTCCCGCGGTCGTGCCCGCGAGCGTGCCGAAAAGCGCTCGTACGGTCACAGAACGGGCGCCGGTACCCGGAAGGGCAAAGCCGGCGCTCGAAAAAGCGATAAGGACGACTGGAAGGCTCGAATCCGCGCACAGCGGGCGCGGCTCAAGGAGCTTCGCGACGAGGAGGATGTTCTCGACGCCTCACAGTACCGCACGCTGTATAACAAAGCGAGCGGTGGGGACTTCGAGGACGTCGCCCGTCTCGAGGCCTACATCGAGACGCAGTACGGATACGAGGTGAGCGACTGATGGCAACAGGACCACGATACAAAGTGCCGATGCGCCGTCGTCGTGAGGTTCGGACGGATTACCACCAGAGGTTGCGCCTGCTGAAATCGGGCAAGCCTCGCCTGGTCGCCCGGGTGAGCAACGCTCACGTCAGGGCGCAGCTGGTTACCCCCGAATCGAACGGCGATGAGACTCACGTCGCGGCCACGAGCGAGGACCTCGATGAGTACGACTGGGAAGCTCCCACCGGGAACCTTCCGAGCGCGTACCTCACTGGGTATCTCCTCGGCGCCCGCGCGATCGAGGACGGCTTCGAACAAGCCGTCCTCGACATCGGTCTCAACACGGCGACACCCGGCAATAAGGTGTTTGCAGTACAGGAAGGTGCAATCGACGCAGGGCTCGAGATCCCGCACAACGACAGCGTTCTCGCGGACTGGTCGCGCAACCGCGGCGAGCATATCGCCGAGTATGCCGAGCAGATCGAGGAGCCGCTCTATAGCGGCGATTTCGACGCCACCGAACTCCCCGAGCACTTCGATGACGTGCTCGCTACGATCCAGGAGGACTATGAGTAGACATAACGACGGCTGGGAACCGCGTACGCGGCTCGGCCGCAAGGTACAGGACGGCGACGTCACCTCGATGGACCAAGCGCTTCGATCGGGACTCCCGCTGAAGGAGCCCGAGATCGTCGATCAGCTCCTTCCGGGGCTCGAAGACGAGGTGCTCGACATCAATATGGTCCAGCGGATGACCGACTCGGGTCGACGCGTGAAGTTCCGCTGTGTGGTCGTCGTGGGCAATCGCGACGGCTACCTCGGCTACGCGCAGGCCCGCGACGAGCAGGTCGGCGGCGCGATCCAGAAGGCGATCGAGGTGGCGAAGCTGAACGTCATCGAAGTCGATCGCGGATCGGGCTCCTGGGAGGACCAACCCGGCGGAACGAACTCCCTCACACGGACGGCAACGGGCAAAGCCGGATCGGTCACCGTCGAGATCAAGCCCGCCCCGCAGGGGCTCGGGCTCGCGGCGGCACCGACGGTTCGTCACATCCTCGAACTCGCCGGCGTACAGGACGCCTGGACGAGTTCGAACGGCAACACGCGGACGACCGTGAACCTCGCGAAGGCGACGTTCAACGCGCTGGAGAACGCGGCACAGTCGCGAACGCCCCAGCACGCGCGTACCGTCCACTACGACGAGGTGAGCGAGTGATGCAGGCGATCATACAGCTTCGCGGAGAGGTCAACCTGAGCTCCGACGTCGAGGACACCCTCGAAATGCTCAACCTCGGTCGCGTCAACCACGCGACGTTCGTCCCCGAGCGGGACACCTATCGTGGCATGATCACGAAGGTGAACGACTTCGTCGCCTTCGGCAAACCGAGCGTCGAGACGGTCGAGCAGACGATCGCTCGCCGCGGGGAACCCCTCGAGGGGTCCGCGGATATCGACGACGAGTGGATCGCCGACAACACCGACTACGACGATCTCGAGGCACTCGCGAGCGCACTCGTCGACGAGGAAACGACGCTTCGCGATCAGGGCCTTTCGCCGGCGGTTCGACTGCATCCGCCACGTGGCGGTCACGACGGCCTGAAACATCCGATCGTTGAGGGCGGCGAGCTCGGCCGACACACGACCGACGAGATCGACTCGCTACTGGAGGCAATGCGATGACCGATAAGAAACGACGACAACGCGGTTCTCGAACCCACGGCGGCGGGACGCACAAGAACCGTCGGGGAGCAGGCCATCGCGGCGGCCGCGGTGCCGCCGGCCGCTCGAAACACGAGCAGCATAACTACGAACCGCTCGGAAAGTACGGGTTCAAGCGTCCGGAGGGAACCCAACTCGACGTTCGAGAGGTCACCGTCCAAGAACTCGACGAGAACGCGGCATTGTACGTCGCGGACGAACTCGCGGAGGAGGACGGCGAGACGACCGTGATCGACGCCCGTGACGTGGCCGAGGACGGCCACGAGGCGGACGTCGTGAAGGTGCTTGGCAGCGGACAGGTCCGCGGGGAGCTTCGTGTCACCGCGGACGCCTTCTCTGCCGGTGCGCGCGAACTCATCGAGGAGGCCGGCGGCGAGAGCGTCCTCACGGAGCGCGCCGAGGAAGCTGAATCAGAAGACACATCAGACGCCGAGGCCGACGGCGAATAACCATGAGCTGGAAGGACGCCGCCGAACCAGTGCTCACGCGGATGCCGGGCGTTCGTCGTCCGGAGGGGCACGTTCCATTCAAACGGAAGCTCGCGTGGACTGGCGCCATCCTGATGGTGTATTTCTTCCTTACCAACATCAACCCGTTCGGACTGGCGGCGGGGCAGGGAAGCGACTTCTTCGGCCAGTTCCGTTCGATCATGGCCGGCGGACAGGGATCGCTTCTGCAGGTCGGGATCGGCCCGATCGTCACGGCGTCGATCGTCCTCCAGTTGCTCGGCGGCGCCAATCTGCTCGGGTTGGATACGGACGATCCACGCGATCAGGTCCTCTATCAGGGCCTCCAAAAGCTACTCGTGATCATCGTCACCGCGGTGACGGCGGCGCCGATGGTCTACTCGGGTGGATTCTTACCCGCCGATCCGGCAGTGGGTCGCGCGCTCTCGATAGGCACCTTCGGCGTGCAGACGCTTATCTTCACGCAGGTGTTCATCGGCGGCGTTCTCATTCTGTTCATGGACGAGATCGTGAGCAAATGGGGCGTCGGTTCCGGTGTCGGCCTGTTCATCATTGCCGGCGTGAGCCAGCGCATCGTCGGCGGGTTCTTCAGCTGGTCGGCGCTCGGTAACGTCGGCTTCTTCGCCAGTTGGTACGGGATCATCACCGGCGATCTGACGATCGGATCGGTGTTCACCGCCGACGGGCTCCAGAACCTGCTTTTCGCACCAGGTAACGTGCTCGCGCTGTTCACGACGCTTTTCATCTTCATCGTCGTCGTCTACGCGGAGTCGGTCCGCGTTGAGATCCCGCTTTCACACGCCCGGGTCAAGGGCGCGCGGGGACGCTTCCCGGTGAAGCTCATCTACGCGTCGGTCCTCCCGATGATCCTCGTTCGCGCGCTGCAGGCGAACGTTCAGTTCCTCGGGCAGATCCTCAATCGGACGTGGACGGGCATGCCCACGTGGCTCGGCGTCTACGGCGATCAGGGGCAGCCGGTCTCGGGTGTGTTCTACTACCTGAACCCGATCCAGCAGCCCCAACAGTGGATGTGGTTCCTCGGTGAGACGGCCGCGGAGCCGTGGATGATCGCGATCCGGATCGCCATTGACCTGACGGTCATGGTGGTCGGTGGCGCGGTCTTCGCCATCTTCTGGGTGGAGACGACCGGGATGGGCCCGGAGTCGACCGCCCAGCAGATACAGAACTCCGGGATGCAGATCCCCGGGTTCCGACGGAACCCACAGGTCGTAGAGAAGGTGATGGAACGATACATCCCGCAGGTGACCGTCATCGGCGGCGCGCTCGTCGGGCTACTCGCCGTGATGGCGAACATGCTCGGCACCGTCGGCGGCGTCTCCGGAACCGGACTACTGCTTGCAGTCTCGATCACCTACAAGCTGTACGAGGAGATCGCAGAAGAGCAGTTGATGGAGATGCATCCGATGATGCGCCAGATGTTCGGATAGCTCTCTGAACATCCACATTTTTCCACGGTCACAACTACCAGTAAGCGGTCGCTCCCCTCAGTAGGGGCAGTAGTCGCGATTACCGACTCGGACGATTTCTTCGATCAACTCTCCGACAGTCGGAGCGTCGCGCGAAGTGGGGCTCGATGAGGACGTCATCGCCGACGTCGGATCACGCCACCAATAGCGAGCCGGCACCGAACCCGACGCCGACGGCGATCAACACGAGGCTATACCCGAGAACGGGTCTGACGAGCTCGCGTGCGATCGTCGCGGCGAAGACCACCTTCACGAGAATCGACGCCGTCGTTCCCGCGATGACGCCCCAGATGGCGGTCGTCGAGGTGATCTGTCCGGTGCTCGCGAGCGTGACGGCAGTCGTTACGGCCGTCCCCGAGGAGACGAGGCCGGCGAGGAACGTCGTGAGGACGAATCCTCCGATGCCGAACGTCGCCTGGGCCGCCGCCGAGACCACGAGGACGATCAGAAACAGTACCCCGAAGGTGAGCGCGTTCTTCAGGCTGAACGGCGAGGTGAGATCCGTCTCAACGTTCACGCGCCAGTCGCTCGTCAACATCGAAAGCACCACGCCGGCGACCGCGATCCCGCCGAGCGGTATCACGACGGTGATCGCCTCCGAGGGGATGAACGCCGCCACCACGAGCGCGTTCCGGATCGCCATCGCTGCGTTGGCCAGCAGGATGGCACCGATCGCGAGATCACGTAACGCCGGATCGACGGTCGCGCGTTTCGCCATCTCCGCGATGACCGCCGTCGAGTTGACGAGCCCACCGAAGAACCCGGTGACTGCAAGTCCCCGTCCCTCGTAGCGTTTGACGAGCACGTAGTTGACGAAGCCGATGGCGCTTATCGCGATCACGAGAAGCCAAATAACGCGCGGCTGGATGGCGTTCCAGGGCCCCATCGTCTCGTCGGGCAACAACGGATATACCACGAACGCGAGGACCGCGAACTCCGTGGCTGACCGAACCTCCTCTTTCGAGAGCCCCCACGCGAACTCGTGGAGTTCGCGTTTCAACACCAACAACAGCGAGGACAGGACGGCGACCGTCACTCCCTCGATGTAGAGCCCCTCACCGACGAGTGCTCCGATACTGTAGGCGACGAGCATGGACATCGACGTCGTCAACGAGAGGCCGTCGTGGTCCTCCCGAGTGAGACTGCGGACCGCGAGCAAAACGGCGTGAGCGACGATCAACACGCCGCCGACGAGGAGGAGCAGGTCGCTTTCTAAGACGATGAACACCGCACCGAGGAGGCTTATCAATGCGAACGTACGGATGCCTGCAGTCTTCTGGGACCACTCCCGTTCGAGCCCCAAAAACAGCCCGAGAGCCGTCGCGATCACGAGCCGCGTCACTGTCCCGTCGAGTTCGGCCACCAGCGTCGGCTCGATCCCGGTCTGGATCATTTCGGACGCCTCCCAATCCGGGCGGCCCTCCGCACCGATCGCTCCCCGCTTTGCGTTCCCGTCCGCATCGATCGACGGACCGGTGATCGATCGCGATCCGGTCCGTTCCCCGGGGTCATACACGAACGTTCGGTGGGGTCGACCGAATAGGTTACGAATGTCAACATATGACTATATAGACTATATATTCCCGTCTCGGATACCCCGTATTCACGTACTCACCATTTCAATACGGTCCTGGACGTGCTCTAGAATCGTGTCGAGCGCCCGGTCCTCAGCCTCGATCGCTCGAAGCGTTCGCAAGATCGAGGGGTCGAGCGGCGGTCCAAGAACGAAGAACGCACCGCCGGTGGCAGTCGCCCGGAGCACCCACCTCACAGCGGACGCGATCGGTGAGATCCCGACATCGGTCAAGACGATCGCGACACGCCAAGCTTGCTCGCGGCCCTCTTTCATCGAGAATAGGGTGCCAGACTCATCGAGCCGCCCGAACACGGCATCGATATCATCGACACCGGCCGCGTAGATCTCGGCGAGTGCATCCTGTTGGGCGTCGATAAGACGGGCTAGAATGTCGTTGATAGCGCGATGATCGGCGTATTTCTGCGCTCGATCCGGGTCGATGCCGACCGCCTGGAGCGTCAGCGCGAGATCGTAGTTGATGTGAGCGTTGACGCCGAGAAAGACATCCTGAACGACGAGTGCGTCGCCACGGATGGCGGTGCCGAACGCGATTCGCCAGGGATCCGGAACTGCCTCGAGATGTCCGCGTTCGAACGCGAGAAACGCCCTTCGATAGTGGTTCGCGAACGTGATCACGTATTGTCGCATCCAGTCCGGATCGAGGAACGTCCCGCGTTCGATCGCTTCGTGGACGTCGCGAGTCATTCGTGCGTAGATGGTCAAGAACACGGCGCGCCGGTCACCCCGTTCCCGTAATCGGGACTCGAGTCGCGACAGGTCCGCGGCGGCTTCAGTGACCGATTCAAAGGGCTGATCCACGACGTCGATGAGTGCCGGATCTGGAGTCGAAGGTGGCGCAAACGTCTCGACTTCGCCCCGAAGCGCGAGAGACACCGCTCGGAGTGTGCTGCCATCAACCAGACGAGCGGCGTCAGTATATCCGGTCATAGGATCAGAACGGGCATTGGTAGTTCCGCAGGCAGCAAATAGTTTCGTCCGACGATCGAGATCCCGGGAGCGCCACCTCGTCCCGGACTGAAGCTGTTTTCGGGGAAAAGCGACTCCGCGCTCAGTGATGCCCCCGCCATCCGGTCTCGTGGAGTTCTCGAAATCGGATGAGGGACTTACCTTGGATCAGGATGGTGAACGATCCCGTAGCGGTCGTTCAACACGGTGGTATCGAGCCCCGTTTCACCGATATCGGAGCGGAGGGTCCGACCACAAGGGCCATTTCCGTTCGGTTCCTATACCAGAACATGCTCGAGGGCGCGTACGACTTTCACCTGTTCGACCTCGACGGGACGCTGGTCGACGCCGAATGGGAGTATACGCGCGGGGTCTTCGACCGGGTTGGGGACCGGATCGGTCGGTCGTTCTCGGATGAACGGGTTCGAACTCTCTGGCACGGGCTCTCCGGCTCCCGCAACGAGACGCTCCGGGCGTGGGGGATCGATCCCGCTGAGTTCTGGCCGGCGTTTCACGCCGCAGAGAACCCACTCGAACGCGCGGAGTCGACCTATCTCCATCCGGACGCCGAGCGCGTGCTTGCGACCCTGGACGGTCCCACGGGATTGATCACTCACTGTCAGTCGTTTCTTACCGAGCCGGTCCTCGATCGACTCGACCTTCACGACTACTTCGATACGGTCGTCTGCTGTGACGAGGAGATCGGCTGGAAGCCGGATCCCGACCCGCTTCGGATGGCAATGGCGGATCTCGGGGTCGATCCAAAGGCGGAGCGTGGCTACTACGCCGGTGACGGCGAGGCCGACGTCGGCGCCGCCTGGAACGCGGGGATCGACGCGGTCCACGTCGAGCGGCTCGGCCACGACAAGCGGGGGCGGTGCGTGCTCGGCGACTACCGCGTCGACCGCCTCGACGAGCTTCTCGAAAGCGACGGTCCGCTCGATCAGGGCGGGTGTCTCGAGGAGACTAAGAGAGCGGACGCTGCAGTCGGTCTGAAGTAACCGGACTCACTCGAGATCCTCGATATCCTCCTCGACGTGGCTGTGTTCGGGACCGGGGAAGTCCCCGCTTTTGACGGCCTCCTGGTAGGACTCGACCGCCCGTCGCATCTCGCCGCGAACGTCGCCGAACCGCTTGGAGAACGGCGGCGACCAGTCGGCCATCCCGAGCACGTCCGTACTGACGAGCACCTGTCCGTCACAGTGGGGGCCCGCGCCGATCCCGATCGTGGGGATCTCGAGTCGATCGGTTATCGCCGCCGCGAGGTTCGATGGAACGTGTTCTATCACCACGGCGAACGCTCCGGCGTCCTCGTGAGCCTCCGCGAGTTCGATCGTCTCCTCGGCGGCCGCTCGATCGGTTCCCTGTCGGGGATAGCCGCCGAGCTCGTTGACGTGTTGTGGCGTCAATCCGAGATGAGCCATCACCGGAATCCCGACGTCGGAGAGCGCTTCCGTCAGGGCAACGGTGTGGGGGCCGCTTTCGATCTTCACGGCGTCTGCGCCCTCCTCTTTGAGGAGTCGCCCGGCGTTGTGGACCGATTCGGCCTGCTCGACGCCGAAGGATAAAAACGGGAGGTCAGCGACGACGAGCACGTCCTCGGTCGCACGGACGACGGCACCCGTTCGGCTCGCGACGTCCTCCATCGTCACCGGCAGCGTCGAATCGTATCCCAGTACGGCGTTTCCCATGCTGTCGCCGACCAGAATGACGTCGATGCCGACCTCGTCAATGACCGCTGCCGTCGGTGCGTCATAGGCGGTCAACATCGTGATCGGGTCCTCCCCTGCCCGTCTCCGGAGATCGCGTGTCGTCGGCATACACGACGGTTCCGCGGTCGGCGCTTAAATCGGTCGGGTCTTCGAATCGACGCCATCGGCGATCCCACGATTCGACGATTGAATTCCACGATTCGACGATCGAACCCCGCAGGTTCATACGCGATGGGGGCCAAGACGGACGCGTGCAACCCGTCGAACGGACCGAAGTCGAGGGCGTCGACTACGGATGGGTGATGCAGACCACCTTCGTCGTGACGATCCTCGTCGGCGCTCCGGCGGTCGCGCTCCTCTCGACGCAGGTCGTCCTCGAAACGTGGGGATCGCGCGTGCTCTTTGCCGTCCGCGTCGGCGCACCCGTCTGGTTTCTGACCGCGATCGTCGTCTTCGCGTATGCAAAACGCACTGACGCCGGCGACGTCGTCTCCCCGGATTCGGATCGGGACACGACCGACGACGCGACTTCCGATTCCGGGGACGTTTCGCCCCTCGGCCCGGACGATGGATCCGACTCCGAATGACCGGCTTCTGACGTCCGGAATCGGGATCAGTTCGACGATCGACGATTCGGGATACCACGAAGAACCGATAGAGTCAGGTATCCGCTTGCGGAAAGACCGACAGGAATGTTCGATACGGTCCTTGTGGCTAACCGCGGCGAAATCGCGGTCCGCGTCATGCGCGCGTGCGAGGAGTTGGGGATCGACACGGTCGCGGTGTACAGCGACGCCGACAAACACGCCGGCCACGTGCGATACGCTGATTCGGCCTACAACGTTGGACCTGCCCGCGCGGCCGACTCCTATCTCGACCAGGAGGCGATCCTCGAGGTAGCACGGAAGGCCGACGCCGACGCCATCCATCCCGGATACGGCTTTCTGGCCGAGAACGCGACGTTCGCAGACCGGGTGGAACGCGAGGATGGGATCACGTGGATCGGCCCCGCAAGCGAGTCGATGGAGCAACTTGGCGAGAAGACGAAGGCCCGCCGGGCCATGCAGGAGGCCGACGTACCTATCGTTCCCGGCACGACCGAACCGGTCGAGGACGTCGCGGCCATCCACGCCTTCGGCGAGGAGCACGGCTACCCGATCGCGATCAAAGCCGAAGGCGGCGGTGGCGGACGCGGCATGAAGGTCCTTCGTGATCCCGAGGAAGCCGCCTCGAAACTGGAGTCCGCGAAACGTGAAGGCGAGGCGTACTTCTCGAACGACTCCGTCTACCTGGAACGATATCTGGAGAATCCACGCCACGTCGAGGTCCAGATCGTCGCCGATCGCCACGGAAACGTGATCCATCTCGGGGAACGGGACTGTTCACTCCAGCGCCGTCACCAGAAGGTGATCGAGGAGGCACCCTCGCCCGCGCTCTCGGAGGGGCTTCGCGAGCAGATCGGCGAGGCGGCACGTCGCGGCGTGGCCGAGAGCGGCTACTACAACGCCGGGACCGTCGAGTTCCTCCTCGAGGAGGATCCCGATCGGGACCCCGATGATCCTCTCGGCCCGGAGACGAATTTCTATTTCCTGGAGGTTAACACCCGCATCCAGGTCGAACACACCGTCACCGAGGAACTCACCGGGATCGACATCGTCAAACAGCAGTTGCGGATCGCGGCCGGCGAGATGCTGTCGGTCGAACAGGACGATATCGAACTCGATGGACATGCGATCGAGTTCCGGATCAACGCGGAGAACGCCGCCGAGGAGTTCCAGCCCGCAAGCGACGGAACCCTCGAGACCTACGATCCTCCGGGCGGGATCGGCGTGCGTCTCGACGATGCGCTCCGTGCGGGCGACGATCTGGTCACCGATTACGACTCGATGATCGCGAAGCTGATCGTCTGGGGCGACGACCGCGAGGAATGTCTCGCCCGGTCGCGGCGCGCGCTGGCCGAGTACGACATCGAGGGCGTCACCACCATCGTCCCGTTCCACCGGCTGATGCTCGAGAACGACCGGTTCGTCGAGGGCACCCACACGACGAAATATCTCGACGAGAAACTCGATCCCGATCTGATCGCGGACGCACAGCGACGATGGGGGCCCGAACAGGCTCCGCCGGCAAGCGCTGACTCGGACGACGAGGAGGACGCCGAGGAACGCGAGTTCACCGTCGAGGTGAACGGCAAACGCTTCGACGTTTCACTCGAAGAGCATGGCGCACCCGCGATCAACGTTCCGGAGGGCGCCGGATCCACGGATCGACCCTCACGCCCACAGTCAGCGCCCGACTCGGAGACGGACTCGGGAAGCGACTCCGTCGAGGTCGCCGAGGGTGGAGAGGCGATCGACGCCGAGATGCAGGGGACGATCCTCTCCGTCGACGTCGCAGAGGACGATGAGGTCGGTGCTGGCGACGTCGTCTGCGTACTGGAGGCGATGAAGATGGAAAACGACGTCGTCGCCGAACGCGGGGGCACCGTTTCGAGCGTCCACGTCTCGGAAGGCGACAGCGTGGACATGGGCGACGTGCTCGTCGTTCTGGAGTGACGATCACGATTGCGGATTCGTGATCACTCGCCGATCAATCGATCGAGTTCCTGGAAGTATCGCTCGCGTGGACGCTGGTATTGCTCTCGATAGTCGATCTCGCCGACCGCGAATCGCTCGGCGACGTCGCCAGCAGCTTCCAGGGCCTCGCCGCGTTCGTCGTAGGTCTCCGCGACCGCCTCGATCTCCGGTTCGAGGAACAACACGACGTGCCACTCGTCCGTCCGATACTGGCCGGCACCGGGACGTCGGCGTCTGGATCCGTTGGTCACGTAGATCGTCGGCAGACATGCCGCAGGAACGACGTCCTCGGTGAACACGTCCGGACGGAAGACGAGAATGATACGCCCCTCCGGCTCCTCGTTCCAGACGCGCCAGCCGTCGGGTAACTCGGGAAGATCCATGTCCCACATTAAACGCGATCGCTTGAAAGGATCGCGCTCTTCGATCGCCCCGTGCGTCGCGTTCCGCCGGTCAGTGGCGATCAGGGCGGGCGAGCGAAAGCGGATCGACGATCCCGCGTTCGGCGAGCGCGAGCGCACAGAGGCCGAGGCTTATCATGACGAACCCGACGAGCGCCAGCCGCGGGATCGTGAACACGCCGAAGCCCCGCCAGAGGACCGCCGCACACGATCCGTCGACGCCACAGGTGAGACCCGAGGTTACCTGAAGGGACACGTGATAGGCGGAGACGACGATCCCGAGACCTGAAAACGGAAGCGCAGTCCGCCAGACGCCGCTCCGATCCTCGTAGGTGGCGATACCGAGAATAACGACGAGCGGGTACATCAACAGTCGCTGATACCAACACAGCACACACGGCACCAGCCCCAACACCTCGCTGAAGTACAGGCTCCCGCCCATCGCGATCGTCGCCGTGAGCGTACAGACGGCCAAGACGGTTCGGTCACGCACGGTCGATCGACGACAGAGCGCGAGGACCGATAAAGGGTCTGTTCGGTCGGTCTCATTCAAATCCAGCCGCCGCGCGTTTCGCTCGCGTGGGTCGCAAAAATGCTCGGTCGGGGATTTGAACCCCGGTCATCGGCTCGAAAGGCCGAAATGATTGGCCGGACTACACCAACCGAGCGCCCGCGTGGGCATTCGTAGGGAGTGGGGGGTCCCTAATAAATCCCTTCAATCGTCGCCGCCATGTGGGATCGACACGAACGACCGCCATCGGGTCGATCGTCATCCCGTCATGGCCTGGGCGAAACGGGTTTACTCCCGGCGGATCGATGAGTTGTCGTGTGAATCGAACGCTTCCCTCACGCGTCGAACCGGTCTTGCGGGAGGATCCGGTGCTCGCGCGACTCGTCGATCGTCACGGCGCGCTCACCGTGACGGCCGCAGATGAGCCGTTTCGGCGACTATGTACGTCGATCATCAACCAACAGCTCTCGACCGCCTCGGCGGACGCGATCCGCGAACGGATGATCGCCGTGCTTGACGACGAAGTGACGCCAGGATCGATTCTCGACGCCGACGAGGACCGACTCCAGGAGGCCGGCCTGAGCGAATCGAAAGTCGAGTACCTTCACAGTGCTGCCGCGGCGTTCGAGGAACGAGATCTCACGCCGGCGGGGCTGTCCGGAGCCAGCGACGAGGAGGTGATCGCCGAACTCACCCGGATCCGCGGGATCGGCGAGTGGACTGCCCGGATGTACCTCATCTTTGTGCTCGGCCGCGAGGACGTCCTGCCGCTTTCGGATCTCGCGGTTCGGCGAGGGATCGAACAACTGTATGCCGACGACGGGACGTTGACCCGCGAGGAGATGCGCGGGATAGCCGAGGCCTGGCGACCGTATCGGAGCTACGGGACCCGATACGTCTGGGCGGAATACGAACGATGACCGAGACGGGTGGAGACGGCAACCGCTCGAAGGGGAGATGGGCGAACTGTCGGCATCGGTCGTGACGTCGCGCGAGGAGGATGCCGAACGGTCGCTGCTCGTCGCGCGTTGAGCCGTTATTTCACGCGGGCGAGTGCGTCGGATTCGTATATAACCCGTCGGTCGGAAGTCCCAACTGATCGTAACCTCGGTTGGTTACGTCGGTCCGAATACGACCCCGGTATTTAAGCTTGCATGGAAACTTCAATCGAATATGAACGAACCGCTCTCGGACGATTTCGGGCGGGAGGTCACCGGCGTCCGGATCTCATTGACGGACCGCTGTAACTTCGATTGCGTCTACTGTCACAACGAGGGACTCGGGGACACGCGCGGACCCATGGAGCCGAGCGAGAACGAAATGACCGCGGACCAGATCGTTCGGTTCCTCGACGTCGTCGAGGAGTATGGCGTTCGAAAGGTGAAGTTCACCGGCGGCGAACCCATGCTTCGAGAGGATCTGGCCGAGATAATCGATCGAACACCCGACTCCATGGAGGTCTCGATGACGACGAACGGAACGTTCCTGCCGGGGCGCGCCGAGGAACTCGCCGCTGCCGGCCTCGATCGCGTGAACGTCTCACAGGACGCACTCGAGCCGGAGGCGTTCGCGGAGATCACGAAATCGGGAGCCTACGAGCGGGTCATCGAGGGCGTCGAGGCGGCACTCGATGCGGGACTGGCGCCGGTGAAACTCAACATGGTCGTCTTCGAGCATACCGCCGGCTACGTCGAGGGAATGGTCGACCACGTCGCGAAAAACGACGGTCTCCAGTTACAACTCATCGAGTACATGCCCGAGTTGACCGGCAAGCCCGAATGGAGCATCGACATCAGTCGGGTTCACGACTGGCTCGCCGATATTGCCCACCGGGTCGAACACCGCGAGATGCACGACCGGAAACGGTATTTCGTCGGCGAGGGGGCCACGGACGCGACCGGGGCGACGGGTGCGGCCGAGATGGACGGCTCCCCCGGCATGGTAGAGATCGTCGATCCGGTCGAAAACGAGACGTTCTGTGCTAACTGCGGCCGAGTGCGGGTCACTCACGAGGGGTACCTCAAGGGGTGTCTCAACCGCAACGACGACCTCCGGTCGATGGGGGAGATGACCCGCGAGGAGATCGCCGAGACGTTCGAGAGGGTCGTCGCCGAGCGGGTCCCCTACTACGGTGAGTATCTGATCGAGAACGACGAAGGGGAATACGAGATCAACGACGAGTACCTCGCGACGCCGTCGATCGCGGATTAACCGTCGGGATCCGACGACCCGTCGGGATAACGACCGTTATTCATCAGTCGTCGATCGAACCGATCTTGAACTGATCCTGAACCGATCCTGAACCGATCACCCACAAACGGCGAGAGATGTCCCCGGATCACTCCTCCTCGGGAGCGAACTCGACGAGAGTAAGGTCGCGATCGAGGAGACAGTGGTCGTGTGGCGGGTCGCCAAGCACCTGCTCTATCGTCCGTTCCTCCTCGAAATCGACGCCGTCAGGCACACAGTAGTGGTGGCTCGGACACTCCGTGTGGGGACAGTCACCGGCGAGTGCCGTCGTGTTCCCGGCGTAGGCCCGTCTGGAGGGAACGTTCGCAGGCACGGAGGCAGGTTCGACCTCGACGGCACGAACGCCGGCGTCATGGACCGCACACTCGAGCGTCCGGGCGTTCTCGCGGACGGCCGTGATCCGGTAGCGAGTTCCCTCCGAGAGGTTGAGACATTGTCCGCGGTAGGGACAGCCCTCGCAGGCGTCCGATTCCCCTCGATAGACGAACTCGCGGCCGACGTCAGCGAGCCGGGTTCCGACGAGCGTGACGGTCGACATGTCGGGACCGATGGTCTCCGGCGCGTTAAGCCTCTCGACCGACGACCGCCCTCACGACGCGATCGCGGCCACAAGAACGGGCAGCTGTGGAAGTCGGCCCGTCGGATCCCTCACCCCGAAAGCCACATACGCCCGCTCGGCCAATCGGAAACGAATGAGCGCGGACCGGTCGACCCCGGAGTCGTCGTTCCTCGAGTTCGTGACGCGACTCCACGCGGAGGCGACTCGAGCCAACGAGCGCCGCGGACTCGTGCTTGCCGGCGATCGCGACGCTGGCATTGACGCCGCCTTCAGCGCGGTGGACGCGTGGAACGTCGACGATACCGACGTGTCGATCGTGTCGACCCGGAAGGGATTTCGATTCGATCGCCTCTCGCCGCGGCGTGCCGAGTCGCTTCTGGGAACGACGCGTGAAATGGTGATCCTTGACTGTCACGAACGGTTCCAACCGAACACGCTCGGACAGGTCCTCGGGGCGGTCGACGGTGGGGGACTTCTCGTACTCGTGACGCCGCCGCTCGACGACTGGCCGGAGATCCGCGACGGGTTCGACGAGGCGCTTACAGTTCCACCCTACAGCATCGACGACGTTACCGGTCGGTTTCGTCGCCGAATCGTCCGGACGCTTCGCGACCACGAGGGCATCGCGATCGCGAGTGTCCGGGACGGTGATACGGCGGCCGACTCGTCCGGGGTACGGGTTCGAACACGAGGGCTGACGGATCCTCCCGCCCGCACCGGTCGGAAGCCACAGCGACCACCCGCGAACGCCGAGTTTCCGGACCCCGTCTACGAGTCGTGTCTCACGCCCGATCAGGTTCGGGCGGTTCGGGCGTTCGAGTCGCTTCGCGGGCCCGCGGCGAAGGCGGCGGTCGTCCTCGAGTCGGATCGAGGGCGGGGAAAATCGAGCGCGGCGGGACTGGCCGCCGCGGCTCTGGCCATGGAGGGAGAACGCGTTCTGGTGACGGCGCCGGACGCGACCAACGTGGCGAGCCTCTTCGAGCGCGTCCGGGAGTTCCTCTCCAAGCACGGAACCATTCGAACCGTCGACGACGAGGAACGACGATTCGAGACCGGTACTGGGGGGGGTATCGAGTACGTCCCGCCATCCGTTGCCGCTGCGAGCGTGGATCAACGGGGGGATTCAGCGACCGGGGCGGATCGACCACTTCTCTCGAATTCGACCGGGAGGGAACCCAGGCGCCCCCGTCCCGACACCGTTATCGTCGACGAGGCGGCGGCACTTCCGGTCGCGACGCTCGATCGGCTCCTGTCGGCTGACGCGATCGCGTTCTCCACGACGATCCACGGCTATGAGGGCGCTGGACGGGGGTTCTCGGTCCGGTTCAAGGACCATCTTCGGGAGGCCGAACGCGACGACGGCCGGACGGTCCGTGACGTCCGCCTCGAGGAGCCGATTCGGTACGCTCGCGGGGATCCGATCGAACGGTTCGGGTTCCACGCGCTGCTGCTCGATGCGGCTCCGGCCGCCGCGGAGGCGGTCGACGACCTCCGGATGGAGAACGCCCGGACTCGAGACGGCCCCTCGATCGCCTATCGCGCTCTCGATCCGGAGGAGTTGATCGCCGACGAGCACCTGCTCGGAGAGGCGTTCGGGCTGCTCGTGTTCGCACACTACCGGACCGAGCCGAACGATCTGGCTCGGCTATTGGATGCACCGAACCTCTCCGTACGCGCACTGATGGCCCGCGGACACGTGCTCGCGGTTGCCCTCCTGGCACGGGAGGGCGGCCTCGATCCTGACCTTCGGGCATCGATGTACGAGGGCTCACGGGTTCGCGGCAATATGATTCCGGACGTGCTCACGAGTCAGCTCCGGGACGAGGACGCCGGACGGCCGGTCGGCCTTCGAACGATGCGGATCGCCACTCATCCGGCGATCCGAGGGCGAGGATTCGGGAGCCACCTTCTCGATCGGATCCACGCGGAGTTCGCCGACGGGGACACGAAGGGGAACGAAGGCGATACCGAAACGTCGAACGAAGACGGGATCGCGGTCGACTACTTCGGGGTCAGCTACGGCGCCACTCCACAACTCGTCCGGTTCTGGCGCCGTGCGGGTTACGGCACCGTTCATGTCTCCGCGACGCGGAACGCGACGTCCGGCGAGCACTCGGCGGTCATGATCCGTCCCGCGAACGAAGCCGGAGAGAGACTCCTTGCTCGACACGCGGACGCGCTCGCAGACCGGATGCGTGACGGGCTCTCGGACGCGCTACGAACGGTCGAGCCGGACGTGATCCGGGCGACGCTCGGAGCGTGTCCGGCGTCCGGAACGCAACGAGTCGACCTCTCCGAACGCGACTGGCGAGCCGCCGTGGCAGCGGCCGTCGGACCCGGGACCTACGACGCGGCGCCCGGCGCGATCCGGGATCTCGCGTGTGCATCTCTCCTCGATCGGGGCGGCGACCTCGATGAGGAGGGACGGAGGGATGACGGAAAAACCGGGGGTGAGAACGGAAACGGCGACGATCCGCCGCTCACGGAGCGCGAGGAGCAAGTGCTCGTGTCGAAGGTGCTACAGGGGCATCCGGAGACACGCGTCGCCGACGAACTGGGGTTCACGTCCACGCGCGAGTGCATGCGAACGCTCGGGTCGGCGATCGACGGCCTGCTCGACGTTTACGGCGGCGAGATCGTCGACGAAGAGCGCGCGCGGTTCGAAACACGGTGACGTGACCCCTTCGTCGTCGCCGATCGCGAGACTGCCGCGAGCCGGAGGCTTATCCGATCGCTCGACGAACGGCCGTTCATGTCCGATCCAGACGTTCTGGTCCAGCGACAGAAGATCCACGGCATGGACGGGACGACATACGCCGCGGCCCTGCGCGAGCGGCTTCCCGATCTGGACGTCGTCCATCCGGCGACGCCCGAAGAGGAACGAAAGTACCTGCGGACCGCCCGGGTGTCCACCGGATTCGCACTCACACCCGAGCAACTCGAGATCGCGGAGAACCTCGAACTGTTCGCCGGCGTCTACGCCGGAACGGGCCACCTCGAACTCGACGCCTTCGAGCGCCACGGCGTCGCCGTGACGAACGGGTCGGGCGTCCACGTTCCGAACATCTCCGAGTACGTGATCGGGATGATGATCGCCCATGCGAGACGGTTCCACAGGGCCGTTCGCAACCAGGAGCGTCAAAGCTGGCATACCCACCCAGTGACCGAGGTGTCCGGGTCCCGGGTCGCGATCGTCGGTCTGGGCGCGATCGGACGAGGAATCGTCGACCGGCTGGACGCCTTCGACGTGGAGACGGTCGGCGTGCGGTACTCCCCGGAGAAAGGCGGCCCGACCGGGGAGGTGTACGGCTTCGAAGACGTGCACGCAGCCGCCTCGGATGCGGAGTACGTCGTTCTCGCCTGCCCGCTCACCGAGGCGACGGAGAACCTCGTCGACGCGGATCTGCTTCGAACGATGCGCTCCGACGCGATCCTCATCAACATCGCGCGTGGCGGCGTCGTCGACACCGACGCCCTGGTCTCGGCACTGCAGACGAACGACGTTCGAAGCGCGGCACTCGACGTGACCGATCCGGAACCACTTCCGGGAGACCATCCCCTGTGGCGTCTCGAGAACGTGACGATAACGCCACACAACGCCGGCAACACGCCGAAGTACTTCGAACGGTGTGCGGACATCCTCGCGGAGAATCTCGATCGACTCGACGAAGGCGAGGCGCTTCGGAACCGCGTCCTATAGCGCGTTTGGCTCTTCGGTGTCGGTTTGTCGTCAGTGTGTGGACGGGAACTCGCCCTCGACGACCCGGTTTTCGAGCGTGCCGATCCCCTCGTAGGTGATCGATACCGTCTCGCCGGGCTCGACGAGTCCGGGATTGGCGGGACTACCGAACGCGATACAGTCGCCGGGACGCAAGGTGAATCGCTTCGAGAGGTGGGCCACTATCTCGTGGGGATCGAACAGCATTAATTCGGTGGTCGCGTCCTGTCGACGCTCACCGCCGACGAACGTCTCCATGTCCAGATCGAAGGGATCGAGGTCCGTCTCGATCCACGGCCCGAGCGGCGCGGAGCCGTCGAAGGCCTTTCGGGCCGTTCGACCGACCTGATCGAGAGCGTCGATGTCGTTGAGAATGGTGTAGCCGCGAAGGATCCCGGGGACGGCGGCCGGCTCCAGCGACCGGCATCGCTCGCCGATCACGGCGACCAGCTCGCCGGCGTAGGTCAGTTCCTCGGTCCAGTCGGGATGGGGGATCGTCTCGCCGTGAGCGAGGAGACTCGTCGGCGGCTTGATGAAGAAGTCGGGTTCCTCGGGACGCTCGTAGGACATCTGATCGAGGGTCTCGGCATAGTTTCGCCCGACACAGTAGAGTGCGGACGGTTCACACGGCGGCAACAACCGACCGTCGGTTCCGACCTCGTAGACCCCGTCGTCGGCCACGACCGTTCCGTCCACGTACCGTCCCTCGATCGGTCCCTCCGGCGTGAGCAGCCGTGCGAGTCGCATACCGCGTTGTGGGTCCGGATCGGGTAAAAACGCCCCGATGGGCGCGTCCCGACGTCTCCCTGTCCGCCCGCCGGATGGGGCCCGATCGGGACGATACTGCTTGCGTGACCGGATCGTTCCTCCCGATCGTTGACGACAATCTTTATTGGACGGAGGCCGAGTCGGGAGGTATGGCTGTCGACGAGCGGCCGGACCCCGATCCGGCGGCATCAGCGGCGACGCTTGGCCACGCTCGGCCGGACGCGGAGGAATACGCGGCTCTCGCGGAGGACCTTCGCGAGCGCGTCGCCGGCGAGGTCCAGTTCGACGAGTACGCACAGATTCTGTATGCGACCGACGGGAGCGTCTACCAGGCGCGGCCGGCCGGCGTCGTCTTTCCGACCGACGTCTCCGACGTCCAGTCGGCGGTTCGGACCGCAGCCGACCACGGCGTTCCGGTGTTGCCCCGCGGGACGGGATCCTCGCTCGCCGGACAGGCGGTCGGTCCCGGCTGCGTCGTGTTGGATTTCACCCGGTACATGGACGATATTCTGGAGGTTCGCCCGGACGACCGGCGGGCGGTCGTCGAACCCGGCGTCGTCCAGGACCGCCTCGACGACGCGCTCTCCGAACACGGCTTGAAGTTCGCGCCGGATCCGGCCTCCTCCGGTCGGGCGACGATCGGCGGTGGGATCGGAAACAACTCGACGGGGGCTCACTCCGTACGCTATGGGATCACGGACGCCTACACCGAGGAACTTCGGGTCGTGCTCGCGAACGGCGAAACGATCCATACCCGGGAAATCGTCCTCGACTCGCCGGAATACGAGGCGATCGTCGAGGGAGACGACGCCGAAGCACGGATCTACGAAACGGTTCGCGGGATCATCGAGGAGAACGAACGGGAGATCGAGAATCGATACCCCGATCTCAAACGCTCCGTCTCCGGATACAACCTCCAAAAGGCGATCTACGAGACCGACGACGGCGATCGGGTCATCAACCTCTCGAAACTGTTCGTCGGTGCCGAGGGCACGCTCGGGATCGTCGTCGAGGCGGAACTCTCGCTCGTGAGGTTACCCGAGGAGACCGCACTCGTCCTCTACTGCTTTTCGGACCTGATCGACGCGCTGCGGGCAGTCCCGGAGGCACTCGAGTTCGAGGTGAGTGCTGTCGAGTTGATGGATCAGGAGGTGTTCCGACTGGCCGCCGACTCCGAGGGATACGCGGAGTACGTCGAGGCGATCCCGGAGGGGACCGCCGCCGCGCTGCTTTTGGAGTTCGACTCGGAACTCGTCGACGACTTCCAGACCGCGATCGACGAAACGAACGAGTGGTTTCGTGGGGACGGACGCGCCTTCGAGGCAGTCGAGGCCTACTCGGAGCGTGCTCAGGCGGATCTGTGGAAGCTCCGGAAGGCGGCGATTCCCCTGTTGATGAGCCTGGAAGGCGACCCGAAGCCGTATCCGTTCATCGAGGACGCGACCGTGCCACCAGCGGAACTCGCCGAATACGTCCAGGGATTTCAGTCGATCCTGGAGGCCCACGACACCTCGGCGGCTTACTTCGCTCACGCCGGCTCGGGGACGCTCCACATCCGGCCGATCGTGAACCTGAAGGAACGTGACGGAGCCGAGACGCTCCATTCGATCACCGACGACGTCACCGATCTCGTCTTGGAACACCACGGCGCCTTCTCGGGGGAACACGGCGACGGGATGGCCCGAACCGAGTTCACGCCGAAGATGTACGGGGAGGACCTGTGGCAGGCATTCAAGGAGGTAAAGACGGCCTTCGATCCTGACTGGCAACTGCATCCGGGAAACGTCGTCTACCGCGACGGTCCCGAGGATCCGGGGCCGGATTCGGATCGAGGCGTCGGCGCCGACAACCGCGAACACCTCCGGTATGGACCGGACTATCAGTCGATAGAGCCGGTGACGGAGATGGACTTCTCCGAGGAAGGAGGATTTTCCCACCTCGTCGAGTTGTGTAACGGCTGTGGGACCTGTCGGGAGACCGAATCGGGAACGATGTGTCCGACCTTTCGCGCCTCCAGAGAGGAGATCCAGTCGACCCGGGGGCGCGCGAACATGCTCCGAGCGGCGATAAGCGGGGAACTCCCGGCCGAGGAACTGCACTCCGATCGGTTCCAGGAGGAAGTGTTGGGTCTGTGTGTCGGCTGTAAGGGCTGTCAAAGCGACTGCCCGACCGGCGTCGATCTGGCAAAGTTGAAAGCCGAGGTGAAGCACCGACATCACGATTCGCACGGATCGAGTCTCAGGGAGCGTCTGTTCCGCGACATCGATCGGCTCTCGGCGCTTGCGAGCACGCTCGCCCCCCTCTCGAACGTCGCGACATCGATCCCGGGTGCGAGGACGGTTCTCGAACGGACGGTCGGGATCGCCGCGGATCGGGAGCTCCCGACGTTCCGCTCTGAGAGTCTCCTCGACTGGTTCGAGGCCCGCGGTGGCCCCGCGATCGACGAGGCGGACGCCGAGGGGACGATACTTCTGTTCCCCGACACCTACACGACCTACAGTTATCCCGACCCCGGCAAGGCAGCAGTCGAGGTGCTTGAGGCGGCGGGATACCGCGTCGAGATTCCCGACGATCTCGCGCCCTCGGGGCGGGCGGCCCACTCGACTGGGTTTCTCGACGTCGCTCGCGATCGAGCACGCGAGAACGTCGCCGCGCTCGCATCCCGAGTCGAGAAAGGGGCACACGTCGTGTTCGTCGAACCCTCCGACGCCGTCATGTTCCAGGACGAGTATCTCGATCTCCTGGCGGACGAGGACGCGACACGCGTGAGCGCGAACGCTCACGGCGTCATGGAGTTTCTCGATCTCGCCCGCATCGACGAGGAGCTCACGTTCAACGCGCCCGCGGAGACGGTGACCTACCACGGCCATTGCAACCAGAAGGCCATGAACACGGACCATCACGCCGTCGGCGTCCTCCGGCGTGCGGGCTATGCGGTCGACCCGCTCGATTCCGGCTGCTGTGGCATGGCGGGATCGTTCGGCTACGAGGCCGAACATCACGACCTCTCGATGGCGATCGGTCGGATCCTGTTCGGGCAGATCGACGACAGCGACGGGGATGTCGTCGTCGCACCGGGAGGATCCTGTCGCTCGCAACTCGGCGAGCGATCCACTGACGAACAGCCACCGCACCCGATCGAGAAGGTTGCGGAGGCGCTCGTGACGAACGAGCGATGACGACGCTCGATCTTGGAGTCGGGAACCGGACGCTCGAGTGAAGTCGAGAACGATCTCGGCGTTCTCACCGACTTATCGTCGGTTCTCCCGCGTGGAGCCGAGTTCGAACGTCCGTGATCGATTCGACTGTTCGACGTGGTGAGAACAGCTGTGTGCCGCCGATTTCGGATCGATATGGTCGGAGTCGCCCTCAGATCCACCCTTCCTCGACGAGAAGTTCGCCGTTGAGAAGCGACGCGCCGGCGGCACCGCGAATGGTGTTATGCGCGAGACAGTTGTACTTCACGCCTCCCGACATCTCCTGAACACCGCCGGCGACGATCCCCATTCCGTCGGCGTAGGTGCGATCGAGACGGGGCTGTGGGCGTTCGGGATCCGAATCGTCGAAGACCTTTATCAGCTGGTCGGGCGAACTGGGGAGATCGGCCGAGGGCTGATCGTGCATGGCGTCACGGACGTCGGCGGGCGTAACGTCCTCGGCGAGTTCGGCAAACACGTTCTCCAGGTGCCCGTCGATCGTCGGGATCCGGTTACAGGACGCCGTGACTTCGGCGTCGTGAAGCGAGACCGACGCGCCATCGAAGGCGCCGAGCAGTTTTCGCGATTCGGTCTCCATCTTCTCCTCTTCGCCGCCGATGTGGGGGATCGCGTTGTCGATGATCTCCATGGAGGTGACACCGGAGTAGCCGGCACCCGAGACGGCCTGGAGGGTCGAGACGTTCGCCACTTCGAGCCCGAATCGATCGAGCGCGGCGAGCGTCGGAACCATCGTGATCGTAGAGCAGTTCGGGTTCTTCACGAGCGCGCCGTCCCACCCGCGCTGTTCGCGCTGGACGTCGATCAACCCGAGGTGATCGGGGTTGATCTCCGGGATCGTCAACGGGACGTCGGCGGCCATTCGATCGTTCGAGGAATTCGAGGAGACGACGTACCCCGCCTCAAGGAAGTCCGGTTCGACCGATGCGGCCACGCCCGAGGGAAGCGAGGAGAAGAGGAGATCGACATCGTCGGGAATCGAATCCGGCCTGGTTGCCGCGACCTCCATCCCGGCGACGTCCTCGGGGATGGGCGTATTGACGCGCCATTTGGCCGCCTCCCGATAGGTCTCTCCGACACTCGCCTCGCTGGCGGTGACCGCGGCGAGATCGAAGGTCGGGTGGTCGTCGAGTAGCTGAATGAACCGCTGTCCGACGGCGCCTGTCGCACCGAGGATGCCGACTCGTACAGTCATTGGTGGGAGTGGGTCACAGGCGCATAAGTGCGTTCGGATCCCAAACGGATCGGCCAGACGATCGTCCCGACGCGAATCGATCCGCGAGGTTGCGTTAGCCGGGAGGATCACGTCATCCGTGAGGGGGACGTCGCCGAACCGGGCTGTCACCGTCCCCACGCCATCGAGATGGGTTTAAGTGCCATCCGCAAGGATGCGGAGGAAATGAGCGAGTTCGGCGCAGCATCGTTGATCCCGCCCTTGCTCGCGATCGCGTTGGCGATCATCACGCGCAAGGCAGTACTGTCGCTGTTTTTGGGCATCTGGTCCGGCGGGATCCTTCAGGCTGGAGGGCCGGACCCCTTCGGAGATCCGGTCGGATGGATCTCAAGCGTCGTCGGGGCGGGATTCGGATTCTTCCCGACGTTCGACTGGATCATCGCAGCCGTCTCCGGCGAGTTCCACGCGACGATCATCGTCTTCACGCTGTTTCTGGGATCGGGCGTGGGGATGGTCTGGAACCTCGGCGGATCGTACGCGATCCGCGATTGGGCGCTTTCACGGCTCGACACCCAGCGTAAGGGCGGACTCGCGATAGGTGCGTTGGGCGTCATCCTGTTTTTCGACGACTACGCCAATACCGCGATCGTCGGCAGCGCGATGAAGGATGCCTCTACTCGCCTTCGGATCTCCCGCGAGAAGCTCTCCTACGTCGTCGACTCGACCGCCGCACCGGTAGCGACGCTCGGGATCTCCTCGTGGGTCGCCTTCCAGTTGTCGCTCATCGCGGACGGGTACGAGGCGGCAGGCGTCTCCGATCACCCGCCGGTCTTCGAAGTGTTCGTCAACTCGATCCCGTTCAACATGTACGCGATCCTCGCGATCGTGATGGTATTCGCCATCGTAAGCACCCGGCGGGACTACGGCGAAATGCTCACCGCCGAACGACGCTCGTGGACGACGGGGAAGGTGAACCGAGATGGCGCACGGCCAATGCAGGACGTCGCCGCCGAACTCGGTGAGCCGGCAGCGGACCATCCTCGGTTGATCAACTTCTTCGTCCCCGTCGCCGTACTCGTCGTCGTCACCCTCGTCACGGCACTTTGGACCGGCGGCTTCACCCTCGGGGCGTTGGGCACCGATCCGACCGGTGCGCTCTGGGACGGCGTCACGAACGCCGCCTACGACCGGGCACTCATGTACGGATCGTTCGGGATGATCGTCTCCGGATTCGTGCTCGGAAAGGTACAGGGGATCGTCAGGCTTGGCGAGGCGACCGACACGACGATAGAGGGGTTCGGGCTCATGCTCACGGCGGTCTCGATCCTCACGCTCGCGTGGGGGATCGGCGAGGTCGTAACCGCGCTCGGAACCGGCGAGTACGTCGCCGGCATCGCCGAAAACGTGGTGAATCCGGCGATATTGCCCGCACTCGTGGTGGTCATCGCCGCGTTCATGGCCTTCTCGACGGGTACCTCGTGGGGAACGATGGGTATTCTCACCCCGATCGTCATTCCGGTTGCCTGGACGATCACCGGCGGCGGCGCAGAGGGGCACACCCTCGTCGCGGCAATGGTCGGGACGATATTCTCGGGAGCGATATTCGGCGATCACACCTCGCCCATCTCCGATACGACCGTCCTCTCCGCGACGTTCACCGGCGCGGACCTCATCGACCACGTCCGGACGCAGTTGTACTACGCCGTGACCGTCGGGAGCGTCGCGATCGTGCTATTGCTTGTGTGGGGATTCTTCGGTATTGCGCCGCTCGTCTTGCTTCCGATCGGCGCGATCGTTCTCGTCGGACTCGTCTACGGGCTTTCGGAGATCGACGCGCGCCGTCGCGGGATCGACCCGATCGCCGCGAACGCGCCCCAGGAAGATGGCGGGAATTCGGACGGGGAATAGGGGGACGGATGGGGAATGGGTGACGGACGCGACTCGATCGCGGACGTCGATCGTCGAGCGAGCCGAGAGCGGATGGGGAAGAACGCGATATCCAGGGCGCCGCACGTCTTAAGAGCCTGTGGCCGATAGAATGCGTACGCGCCTTTTGTCCCCGCCGGAGCCATCCCATCTGGGAGCGATGACCGAGCGGCGAACCCGGGCGCGGTACATTCCGTCGTGGATGCGATCGAACGTCGATCGCGTTCCGATCGTCCGCCGGAACGTATCCGGCCGCCCGGCACGAGGGTTTCCCGGTTGACGCGGCACGCCGCCGGAGATGAGACCGGTCGTTAGTGTTCCGGGCGACCATTCCGAATTACCGGAGAGACGCTTCTCGCTCCTCGCTGACGATATCGACGACCCCGTCCTCACCCGATCTCACCGAGTCGACGGGTGGTTCCGCGGCGAACGCGTCAGTAATTTCTGAACAAGAGCGCACGAACGTCGTCCTTCGTCCGGGCCGTTTCACGGCTCCCGTCCGGAAGTTCGACTTCGTATCTCGCATCTCCGTCCGACTGCCACCATTTGTCCTCGTGGGTTTCCAGAAGGTGTAACATGGCATCCAGCTGATCGGCGTCACCGGCATCGGTGCTTGAATCATCGGCGCTTGAGCCATCGGTGCCTGAATCATCACCATTGGACGCGTCCTCGGTCGCGGTTTGCTCGCTTGAGGATGCTTCCGATTTCGCTCCGTCCGGTTCGTCCTCGCTCCGCTTCGATCCGCCAGCCTCGGTTTCCTCGGTCGGCGGAAACGTGACATCCACGGGCGCAAACGGGTCGGTGTAGCGTCGTCGTGTCTCGGATAGTATCGCGTCGATCAGCTCCTCTTTCGTCATCTCGCTGCGACCGGTGATCTCGTATTCGGCAGCGATCGTATAGAGATCCATCTCGTCGTCGGCCTCGTCCTTGCGATTTCGATCTCGAAGCACGGCTTCGAGTTGATCGCGGGGGAATCCCCCACGTCCGTCGTCACTCCCGTCAGATGACCGGTCACCGTCGGATATCGGATCCGGATCGGCGAGATGCTGGCCCGGATCGTCGACGGCTTCGACGAGATCAAAGAGGAACGTGAGCACATCTGCGGACGTGACGGACGCGTACTCGCCCGCGTACTCCTCGGCAAGTTCTTCACGGAGTTCCTCGAGGCGCGTCCACTGGTCGTCGGAGAGGTCGATCGGTGGCATCACTCGTCCCCGAAGCGTTGGATCGCCTCTTCCCACGTCTCGAGACGTTTCGGTTCGCCCCTGTGGTCGGCTTCGACGCCGACGTACCCGCAGGAGTCACACGCGTACGCGGTCGCTCCCGAGAGCGTAAACGTGCTTAGTGTGGCGTCACATCGCGGACAGTCTGGAGACACTGGCGTTCGACTGTCCTTCGACCGGAGATGACTAAAATACGGGGGTCACCTGGGCAGTCTCGTTCGTGATGGGGCGAACAATCATTACGATCGGCGAAGATCCCTTCGTATGAGCGACTCGGACAACACGAATCCCCTCCTCGGCTATTACCGGGAGTACATCGGGGATCCGGATCGAACGGTGGACGTTTACGTTGGATTCGGTCTCTTTTTCGCGGGCCTCAGCCTCGTGCTGGTGGGGGTCCTCGTGTACATCTATAGCGCGACGCTTCGCCCGAGTTCCATGTCGATGTACACGGTTCGGGAGATCTCCGGCATCGCCGGGGCAGTCGGCCTTCCGGTTCTCCTGTTCGGCGTCGTCGTCCTCCTTCCGGTCGACAAACGGATGTTGTACGTCGCGGGACTGGGAACGCTCGTTTGCGTCGCGGCCACCGGCGTGTTCGTCTGGGCGTACCCGAGCAACTGGAACGTGGTCGGTCGGGTCGACTACAGTGCCCAAGGGGTCGGTATCTACAGCCTTGGAATCGTCCTCGTCATCGCAGCGACCGGGGCAGCGCTGGTCGCACACCGCGTCGAACGAGCCACGGCAGATGTCGCGAATGGATCCGATTCGGAATCAGTCACTGATCCGGAGATCAGCGACGAGGACGTCCGTGCCGATATCGAACGCGAACTCGACGAGGCGGAGCTTTCTTGGGGCGGCGTCGAACGACAGGAGACCCGACGCCTCGAACTCGACACGAGCGCCGTCGACGACGTCGATCGGGACACGCTCGCGGGGACGGCAACCGAGACGAGAACGGAGTCGAACACCGTCGAAGATGCCGTCGGGCAACTCAAAGGACTTCAGGGCGGGACCGTTGAAACGGCAAGTGGCGGAAGTACCGATGACCAAGCTGCGGCACTCCGGGAGTTGCGGGAACGTCAGAACGAATCCGATAGCGAGGAGAACTCGGTGGTCGACCGGATCCGCAAGCTGCTTTGACCGACTCTTTGTGGACCGACGTAGAGTGGGATGTCTGATTAGAGTGGGATGTCTGATTAGAGTGGGATGTCTGATTAGAGTGTGATGTCGGAGCGTCCTCGCATGGACGCGAAAGGACCTCATGGAGTCCGACAACTAACAATGGTAAGTAATCCTATAAATGTCAATCGCTCGCAAACATTTATGCTGAATGCGCGAAACTGTCACATATGGCTAAAGGACTAGATGTCGGCACGATGAACATCCTTTCGGGTCGTCAGGACGGCTCCGAGACGGTGTTCGTTCAACAGCGCAATTCCTTCGTTGAGATCGAGTATAGCGATATGGCCGAGCAGATGCTCTCCCGCAGCGAGGTCCTCCATATTCGAAAAGACGACAAGGTGTACGTCGTCGGTGATGACGCGCTCAACTTCGCGAACATCTTTAACAAGGAGACGCGTCGACCGATGCAACACGGTATCCTCTCCAGTGAGGAATCGTCGGCGATCCCGATGATTAAGCTCATCACCGAACAGGTCGTCGGTGAGCCTTCCAGACCGAACGAACGGCTCTTTTACTCGAGTCCTGCCGATCCGATCGACTCGGGCCTTTCGACGCTGTATCACGAGAAGACGCTCGAATCGATGCTCGGCGATATGGGATACGATCCGGAGCCGATCAACGAGGGGATGGCAGTCATTTACTCGGAACTCGCGGACAACAACTTCACCGGGCTGGGAATCAGCTTCGGGGCGGGAATGACGAACGTCTGTCTCTCCTACTACGCCGTTCCCGTAATGAAGTTCTCGATCGCCCGGGGAGGCGACTGGATCGACGAACAGACCGCACAGGCGACGGGCACGCCCGTGGATAAAGTGACGAGCATCAAGGAGGACGACTTCGAGTTGGACTTTCGAACCGACGTCGGCGGAGTCGAAGGTGCCCTCGCGATCTACTACGAAAACCTCCTCGATTACGTCATCGAGAACATCACACGGGAGGTGGACGACGAGGACATCGAGGAGGGACTTGACGTGCCGGTCGTGGTCACCGGCGGTACTTCGAGTCCGAACGGGTTCGAGGACTTGTTCGCGGACCACCTCAAGGAGGCCACGATCCCCTTCTCGATCAGCGACGTTCGGTCGGCCGCAGAGCCAATGTACAGCGTCGCCAGCGGAGCGCTCGTGGCAGCCCGATCCGAGGAGGAAGAGGCAAGCAGCGAGGCGGGGGATACGACCGCCGACCAGGAGTGAGCCAGTCGGGGTCACAACCAGAACGCCTCATTCCGGAGCCGTCGTGATCTCACCACGGTGAAAGGATCGCGATAGAGCTGACGTTACGATCGCCTTCTTGTGGGAACCGACCCGGCACTCGACGTTCACCCGTCGTCTTCCAGATCGGTGGCATCTATCCCGAACGGACTGGCAAGCAGTATTACGGTCGCAGGGAGTGTACACACGGGTATGCCGGTAGTATTCGGAACGGAGGACGGCGTGTATCGTGCGTCCACTATCCCGTTCGATGACGCGACACGGGTACTTGCTGTTGATCGAGTGATGCGTGTCCAACGAGGGTTGGGAGCCGAGGACGTCTTCGCCTGTTCGAAAACCGGGCTGTATCGATCGACGGACGGTGGGAGGACATGGTCCGATCTAAGCGTTCCCCGCGAGGAGGTCTATTCGGTCTGTGTGAGTCCTGACGGCGAGCGCCTGTATGCAGGGACGCATCCGGCCCATCTCTATGTCAGCGAGGATGAGGGTGAATCATGGCGTGAACTGGAGGGTTTTCAGGAATTGCCGTCACGTAAAGAATGGTTCACGCCCCGCCATCGAAACGAAGCCCACGTTCGAAGTCTGGAGACACATCCTGACGCGCCAGATCGCGTCGTCGCAGGGGTCGAAGTCGGCGGTGTCCATATCAGCGATGATCGTGGTGAAACGTGGACCGAGCGCCGAGACGGCATTCACGATGACGTGCATCATGTGTTCGTTCGCGATCCGGCAGAGTATATCGCTTCGTGTGGCAACGGTCTCTACCGAACACGGGACGCTGGCCGACGTTGGACGCGGCTGGACGAGGATATCGCGCATCGATACTTCCGTGAAGCGATCGATCACGACGGCCGGCTGTACGCCGCGGCCGCTCGTGGCTCACCCGGGACGTGGCGTGGTGAGTCCGGGGCGGACGCCGGATTGTTCGTGTTCACGGACGACGATGAAACCGTTATCACCGTCTCTTACCCCGGCGAACCCCGGGAGATAGTGCTCGCCTGGACGGTCGCAAACGGACACGTCGTTGCCGGGACAAACGATGGTCGAGTCCTCCGTGAAGTTGATGACGAGTGGGAAACGAGCGGACGGATTCCCGCCGGGATCCGATCACTGTGCGTGGTGTGAGCACACCTAGATGGGGCTGAAGAACTCATGTCCAGAGACCGTCGAGTCGGCGTCTCTCCGGTCGTAGCTAGCGGATCTCGTTTCGAACACGCTCAAACAGCGTCTCGTTCATCTTCCTGTACGGTGTTCGGACGGCGGCGTTCCGTAATTCGAGACGACGAACCAAACGGCGGGAAGTTCGACAGCGCCCCTTGCTTTTTATTCTCACCGGGTGAGTACTCACAATATGTCCGGCCGATGGCGTTCCTGGCTCGACGAGCATCCCGTCGCGGCCTTCTTCATGGGGGCATACGCCTACACGTGGATCGTTTCCGCGCCGGCCGTGTTCATGGAGCCAAGCTGGACGGCGATGATCCTCATATACGTGGGCAGTTTCGGCCCTCCAATCAGTGCTGCTGTCGTGACGTGGGGACGAGGAGACGACCTCAGAGCGTGGGCACGACAACTAACCGAGTGGCGAGTGAGTTGGTACTGGTGGGCCATTGCACTCGGACTTCCGGTCGCCCTCGCCGTGATCAATACCGGTGTCCTTGTCGCACTCGGAGGCCCCGTTGATCTCGATCAAGCACTCGTAAGTCCCGAGATTTTCGCCATTATCTTCCTGTTTGGACTCACCGTAAGTGGCGGCCTGAATGAAGAACCCGGTTGGCGTGGGTTCGCGCAAGCCCGATTAAACGACCAGTACGGAGCATTGAACGCAAGTCTCATTATCGGCGTCGTCTGGGCAGGCTGGCATTTACCGTACTTCCTCGCGCCCGTGACGCCACACTCCGATTTCACGCTCGTTAATCAGATCGGCTGGATATTCGGCATTCTCACGCTGTCGGTCGTTCTTGCGTGGGTGTACAACGGCACCGGGAGCGTGCTGATCGTAATTGTCCTACACGCGATGGCGAACACCGCCGACGTGATCGTACCGCTAGCACCGGATCAGATCATTGTCGACGGGATCATCGACGAATACGCAGTCGGACTCGTCGTCGTGACGCACGTCGTCATCTACCTGCTCGTGGTTGCAGTGCTCGTTGCCTATTATGGGCGCGAAACACTTGCAGACGGTGAGATTCCCGATGCCTCCCATGCCGGTGGTGGCCAACGATGACCGCGAGCGAAGCTGAGGAGTCCTGAAGCGAGGCGACGACCTCGCCGTAGACGGGGTCGACCTCCGGATCGAAGGTGAACGATCGACGTGCTCCGTGATTACGATCGGTCGACGAGTGGATCCGTACCCATCATGGGGGACGTTGACCGGACCGAGGAATGAGGATCCGAAACGCCTCCATCAGGTAGTTATTTATCAAATGAGATAATTGGTTGACATACGAATACTGTGAGAAGATCTTACACAGGTGTGTGTGGATCCAGTGGTCGGTCCCGGCCGAGGACGATCCCACTCCCCCTCATCGGTGACGATGAACCCATCATGATCGGCCCCGCTATCACGATGGAGAATTAAAAATGACGAATGACTCCGATCGCGGCGAGATACGCGTTCTCCACGTGGACGACGACCCGGAGTTCACGGAGCTAACGACGCGTTTCCTCGAGCGGGCGGACAACCGATTCACCGTCGAGACCGCCCACAGCGTCGAGGATGCCCTCGATCGGCTCGACGGCCGGATCGACTGCATCGTCAGTGGGTGCGATATTCCGGATCGGGACGGTCTCGAGTTTTTCGAGGAGGTCGAAACGCAGTACCCCGATCTCCCGTTTATTCTGTTCACGGGTACGGGGTCAGAGGAGATCGCAAGCCACGCGATCTCGATGGACGTAACCGACTACCTCCAGAAGCGCGGCGGATCGGAACAGTACGAACTGCTAGCGAACCGCATTGAGAACGCCGTATCGCAGGCTCGCACACACCAGCAAGCCGCGAAGTATCGCCGTGTCAGTACCGCCGTCCGGGATATCAATCAAGTTCTCGTCCAGGCAACGACCCGCGAGGAGATCAACCAGGAGGTCTGTCGGATTCTCACCGAATCGGCCTTCTACCGGTTCGCCTGGATCGGGACCGCCGATCCGGAAACGAACCGCATCATCCCCGAGGCCGCGGCCGGCGTCGAGGACGGCTACCTCGATACGATCACCGTGACCGTCGACGAAGAGCCGACGGGACGGGGACCGGGAGGAACGGCTCTTCGAGAGGGGGAGATCGCGGTCTCCCAAAACATCACCCACGACGATGCCTTCGAGCCCTGGCGCGAGGAGGCGATCGAACGCGGGTATCGGGCCGTCGCCGGGATCCCGCTCGCCTACGAGGACACCGACTACGGCGTTCTCTGTGTGTACGCGGAGCGGCCAAACGCGTTCAACGAATCCGAACGAGACCTCCTCGAGGAGCTTTCGGACACGATCGCACACGCCTACAACCGTCTCGACATCCAACGAGCATACGAGAACCAGTATCGGGAGCTCTTCGAGGAGGCACCGGTGATGTTCGCGTTCACGAGAACGGTCGGGGAAAATCCGATCATCGACGACTGCAACCAGCTGTTCGCGGAGACACTCGGATATTCGCGTGAGAAATTGCGTGGACGGCCCTTAGCGGACGTCTACACGGAGGAGTCCACGGAAGCGCTGCTTCGTGACGGCGGCTACGATCGGGCACTCACCGGCGAGTTCACACGCGAATCCCGACACCTTCTCACGCGCGACGGAGACGAGATCGAGACGCTGCTCCGTGCGACGCCGCGTCGAAACAAGCACGGCGAGATAGTCGGGACCCACGCCCTCTACGTCGACGTCACCGATCGCACACGGCTGGAAACGCTCGAGGCACTTCGGGAACGCATGGAGTTCGCGCTCGATGCCACTCATTCGATCCTCTTCGAGATCGATCTGCGAACGCAGGTGGTAACGCGACTCGGTCCCTTCGAACGCCTTTACGGAGTCGCGTCCGGCTGCGTCGAGACGAGCGAGGAGTTCTACGAGGAATGCGTCCATCCCGACGATCGCGAGGAACTCGAGGAGTTACAGCGATCGATCGACGAGGATACCACGACCGTCGGCTGTGAGTTCCGTACTCACCCCGACCGTGGCGAGGAACGCTGGATCCGATTCGAGGCGTACGTCTCGACTGACGCGGACGGGACTCCCCAACGTCTCGTCGGCCTCGATACCGACATCACCGAACAGAAACGACGAGAACAGGAACTCGAACGGCAAAACGAGCGATTGGAGGAGTTCGCGAGCATCGTCTCTCATGACCTGCGAAACCCACTCAACGTCGCCGAGGGACGGACGGAACTCGCCATCGAGGACTGCGACAGTCCACATCTCGATGCAGTGAAGAACGCACACGAGCGGATGAGCACCCTCATCGAGGACCTCCTGACGCTGGCGCGTGAGGGAGAGGAGGTGTCTACCGTCACGTCCGTGGATCTCGCGGAACTCTGTGAACGGTGTTGGAGCACCGTCGACACCGACGGGGCAACGCTCATGACGAGGATCGACCGATCGATCGAAGCCGACCGGCGTCGCCTCCAACAACTCCTCGAGAACCTCTTTCGGAACGCCATCGAACACGGCGGAAAGGATGTGACTGTAACCGTCGGCGAGTGCGAAGGCGGCTTTTACGTCGCCGACGATGGTTCGGGCATCCCCGAGGCGGACCGCGACGAGGTCTTCTCCACCGGATTCTCGACCGCCGAGTCGGGAACCGGATTCGGGTTGCAGATCGTAAAACAGGTCGTCGACGCTCATGGCTGGACGATCGAGGTGACCGATGGGAGGGAGGGCGGTGCACGCTTCGAGATCACGGGAGTGACCGAGTCGTGACCGCCCATCAGCGCGTCAAT